>JBGOXH010000191.1:0-5523 GCA_041479075.1 Bacteroidia bacterium
AAAGGTTATATGCCGGTATGTTTCCTGACCACTAACGATATTACAGGAGGAAACTCCGGCAGTCCGGTTCTGAATGCCAACGGTGAACTTATTGGTCTTGCTTTCGACGGCAACTGGGAAGCAATGAGTGTGAATATTGCCTTTGAACCTGAATATCAGAGGACTATTGTAGTCGATATAAGGTGTGTTCTTTGGACAATGGATGTTTATGCCGGGGCAAAACACCTGGTTGATGAGATGACGATAGTGCAGTAAGAATACATGTACTCACCCCCTTTTTTTCCCCCTCTCTGCTTTGCAAAGAGGGGGAATTGTTTGTTATTCAACGAGGTAGCTCCCCCTCTTTACGAAGTAGAGAGGGGGTTGGGGGGTGAGTACATGAGAACAAAGAAGTAATTATAGTCCGAAATTTTCTACCTTTATATTTAATATAATTCAGCTATTATGACTCCCGCAGAATTCAGGCAGCTTGTTTCCGAAGGCATTCCTTCCAGACTGCCTCCTCTTAAGCTGTATAATAATAAGATTAATCATGCTCCGAAGAGAAAAGATATTCTTAACACGAAAGAAAAGAAACTGGCATTAAAAAATGCCCTAAGGTATTTCCCGGAAAAGTTTCATCCGGTTCTTGCTAAGGAATTTGCTGATGAATTAAAGAAATATGGCAGGATTTATATGTACAGATTCAGACCAGGTTATGAGATAAAAGCACGCCATATTGATGACTTCCCATACCATTCCCGGAAAGCTGCAGCTATCATGCTTATGATCTCAAATAATCTTGATGTTTCTGTTGCCCAGCATCCACATGAATTGATAACTTATGGCGGCAATGGCGCAGTATTTCAGAACTGGGCACAATACAGGCTCACAATGAAATATTTATCTGAAATGACTGATGATCAGACTCTTGTTGTATATTCTGGTCATCCGCTGGGTTTGTTTCCTTCACACAAAGACGCTCCACGGTTAGTTGTGACCAATGGAATGGTGATACCAAATTATTCCTCACCTGATCACTGGGAAAAATTCAATGCTCTCGGAGTTTCACAATATGGACAGATGACTGCAGGCTCCTATATGTATATCGGACCCCAGGGTATTGTACATGGAACAACAATTACAATTCTTAACGCTGGAAGGATTGTGAATAAGAAAAATGGAAACCTCAGGGGAAAGCTTTTAGTATCGTCGGGTCTTGGAGGTATGTCGGGTGCTCAGCCAAAAGCAGCAAAGATAGCAGGTATGATTTCTGTAATTGCGGAAGTAAATCCAAAAGCAATTAATACACGTTATTCACAAGGGTGGGTTGATGAAGTAATCAGTGAGATGAATAAGCTGGTCAGTCGGGTGAGAGAAGCAATAGATAAAAAGGAGGTTGTGTCCATAGGTTATCATGGAAATATAGTTGATGTTTGGGAGAAATTTGCTGAGGAGAAAATAAAGGTTGATATTGGTTCCGACCAGACATCATTGCATAATCCATGGTCTGGCGGGTATTTTCCTGCGGGACTAAGTTTTGAGGAAGCAGAAAAGATGATGTCATCCGATCCGGTAAAGTTTAAAATTCTTGTAAAGAAATCTCTTGTTCGCCAGGTCGAAGCCATTAACAGGCATACAAAGAGGGGTACATACTTTTTTGATTATGGCAACGCTTTCATGCTTGAAGCCTCACGGGCTGGTGCAGATATTCTT
The DNA here is from genome assembly GCA_041479075.1 of Bacteroidia bacterium. Classification (GTDB taxonomy): domain Bacteria; phylum Bacteroidota; class Bacteroidia; order Bacteroidales; family VadinHA17; genus LD21. The sequence continues at coordinate 1,696 of JBGOXH010000191.1, forward strand.
AAACCAGATGGTGAATTCAGGTATCCTTCTTATGTTCAGGATATTATGGGCCCTCTTTGTTTCGATTACGGATTTGGTCCATTCCGGTGGATATGCTGTTCTAACGATCCGGCTGACCTCATAACTACCGACAAAATTGCCATTAAAGTCCTTGAACGCCTGATGAAAAATTCTCCTGAACAGATCAGGCAGCAAATGGCTGATAATATTCACTGGATAAAAGAAGCAGGCAGAAACAGGCTGGTTGTGGGATCTCAGGCAAGGATTCTTTATGCCGATGCTGAAGGAAGGATAGCACTGGCTGATGCTTTCAACAAGGCTGTTGCAGGTGGGAAAATAAAGGCTCCTATCGTTATTGGCAGGGATCACCATGATGTGTCAGGAACCGATTCTCCCTACAGGGAGACTTCAGATATTTATGACGGATCAAAATTTACTGCCGATATGGCTGTGCATAATGTCATAGGTGATTCATTCCGCGGAGCCACATGGGTGTCGCTTCATAATGGTGGCGGCGTAGGATGGGGTGAAGTCATCAATGGTGGTTTCGGAATGGTTCTGGATGGAACCAGAGATACCTCCAACAAGCTTAAAATGATGCTTCACTGGGATGTGAATAACGGTATTGCACGACGGAGCTGGGCACGAAATGAAGGAGCTTTATACACTCTTAAAAGAGAGATGAAAAAAACTCCGGGTCTTAAAGTAACAGTACCGTATATCGCAGATGAGAAGCTAATTGAAGATGTTATCTGCCCCCCAACCCCCCTAAAGGGGGGCTAATTAGCAGTTAATTTGAAAATATTATTAAAATCAGAAATTAGTCCCCCTTCAGGGGGAAGCCCCGCCAACCGGCGGGGCAGGGGGCTATTATTTTGAAAGCAAGGCAACTGCCATTGCTGCTATCCCTTTCTCTTTGCCGATAAATCCCATTTTTTCAGTAGTAGTGGCCTTAATAGAAATATTTTCAGGTGTGGTCCTGAGGATTGCTGAGATAACTGATCTCATCTCCTGAATATAAGGAGCGATTTTAGGCTTTTCAAGGCAGACTGTACTATCGATATTCACGACATTGAATCCATTTTTATTTGCCAGCTCAAATGACTTTTTAAGCAATAATTTGCTATCTATATTTTTATACTCCGGACTTGAATCAGGGAAGTGGGTTCCTATGTCTCCTAATCCTGCAGCTCCAAGAATTGCATCACATATAGCATGCAGAAGAACATCTCCGTTAGAATGTGCAATGCAACCTTTATCTGAGGGTATCGAGATGCCTCCAATGAATAATTTTAATCCTTTTTCAAGCCGGTGAAAATCAATACCCTGGCCTATTTTCAGATTCATGTACGCGATTTATTTATGTTCCTGAAAGAACTCATATCGAACGACAGTGAGAAACGCAAAGTGCGCGCAAGGGCATTATTATTTAAATCTACTGGCATGAGATAAGAAAAGTCCAGGGTAAATCCACGCAAACGGAATCCTCCTCCGACTGTGAAATATTTCCTGTTGCCTTTGTACATATTCTCATGAAAATATCCGGCTCTCAGCGCAAAAAGGTTATTATACCAGTATTCTAATCCATAGGAATAAGTTATCTCACGCATTTCTTCTCTGAATCCTTCAGGAGCATCATAGAATGATTTAAATATAGCTTCAGGGACTGAAATATTCTTTTTTGTACTATCCGAAGGAGAAGGAGAAGGGACCAGGAGCTTATTGAGATCAATAGCTAAGGTGAGTTTATTAAAATTATCAAAATCATAAGTGAATGAGGTTCCGAGCCGTAAGTTCATAGGAATGAATTCTGAATTTGACGGGGAATCAGTATAACTCATCTTCGATCCGATATTAGAAAAATTTATTCCTAATGCAAATACTGCATCTTTATTCCGCAATCTGAGATCTTTATGATAATATCCTGAGATATCCGCTGCTACTGATAAACCAGGTTTTGTATCTCCCTCTGAAGTAGGGTAGCCATGGGTAAGATTCGAATAAATAAATCTGAAAGCAATACCCCCGGAAAAAGACTCTGAAAACAACCTTGAATAACCAAGATCTATCGCCCATTCATTTGGATTGACTACAAGCTGTACTGCACCGTCATTATCGGTAAAATCGATTTTCCCGTAAGAAGAATACATCAGGCTTCCGCTGATGACCTGTTTCTTATCAAATCTGTAATAACCTGACAGGAATGCAAGATTTATATCGGGAATCAGAGCTCTTAACCATGGTATATAAGATATACCGACGCCAGCTTTACCATCAATAAATGCAAATTTGGCAGGATTCCAGTGCATACTATATACATCGGGAGAAGTAGCAACACCGGCATCGCCCAGTGCACCGGCTCTTGAATCAGGAGCAATAGTTAGCCACGGAACTACTGTCGTAATAGGATTATAATTCTGGCTAAATAGTTTTGAATTAGCGGATAGCAAAACTATTAGTGAAATAAGTACAAATATCCTTTTTTTCATTCTGATTCCTGTCATGCTGCAAAAGTGTAAATATAAAACATTTTTTTAATTGAGTTATTGTGCTGCTGTCATAAAATGATCATGCGTCCTGAACCTACAGCTGTTTCTCCGCTTTCTGTCCGGACTGAGACTTTGTAGGGGTAAATACCTCTTGTAACTCTCTTCCCTCCGTCACTGTTGCCATCCCAGATTACCGGAGGAAGCTGATATCCGGAAGAATATTCTGAGGTTCGTATGATTTTGATAATCCTGCCGCTCATATCGAATATGCTTATTGTGATTACTAATTGCTCATCAGGTCTGTTATGTTCAGCGGTTATCTTTGTTTCGTCAAGGACTGGATTAGGATAGTTGATAAGGTTTTTCAGGACAAATTTCCCATTTGTTTCAACAACGAAGAGAATTGATTGCTCTGAAGAGTTGTTGAAATTATCCCAGGCTTTTAACGTCAGAGAATGATTTCCACTGGCCAGATCTGAGAGATCATAAGTAATTCTTCCTTTCATATAATTATCGAAATCGTTTTCAAAATAATTGTTGAGTACGAATGAATTGTTATGGTCATTATCGAGCCAGGCAACAAGATCATGTCCAATACCTGAGCCGGTTGTATTAATACCTCCTTTATCTTCAATTATTGCAAGCAACCGTGGGTTATTATCAGTCAGGCCCCCGCTTCTGAAAAGTGTATCATTCATAAACAAACGAATTAAGGGACCTGCTGAATCAGTCACGTTTGAATTCGCGAATCCGCCTACAATTATATCTGAAAAATATCCGCCCATATCTTGTTCATTATCATTTGCATAGTAACTTATCTTTCCATTGCCGTACGAATAATCTATATCTCTGGGTACAATAAAAGTAAATTTAAATTTTCCATTTGCAGCCGTCGTTTTTCCACTGAAAATGACATTATTTATGAGGTCAAATTTCATCGTTTGGCCGCCGTCATTTGCCAGGGTTTTAATGGTTGATGCCTTGTCATAAACAATAGGCGAAACAATTCCGTTGAAATTATTAAGTGTCGCTCCCTTATTATTCTCGATATGCCCGGAGATAGTGACCTGTGTCAGAGCTTTAAGGCTGTCAGGATTGCTCGTAACAAAAACATGATTTATTGAATCGGTAATTACCTGACCGTTCCATGCATAGGCAAGTCTAATTGCCGGATCGCCAAGCAGGGAAAAGTTCCTTTTATTTAGACTGCTTCCTGAATTGTTTTTTGCGATTCTTATTATATCTCCGAGCCGCAAAACGTTGCCCGATGTATCACGATCAAATGCAGCATCATATATATTCCTGTTAAGGAAATAGTTGGGTGCTGAATAAACAACCC
>JBGOXH010000234.1:0-4684 GCA_041479075.1 Bacteroidia bacterium
CAGATACTTATATTAACATTTCAAACTAACTTATCAACATGTCCCTAACCCCCAAAAAGAGATGTGTATAAAGGGTAGCTACTTCGTAGAGGGGGAATCGTTTAATATACAGTACATTAAGCCCCCTCTTTGCAAAGCAGAGAGGGGATTGGGGGTGAGTTCATGTATACTTTCTGATAAACTCGGTTAGTATTTCCAGTGATTTATCTTCCTCCTCTATAAATCCTATATGCCCTGATTCCTTAAGTATAACCACCTTTGCATTGGCAGGTAACTTAACTTTAGTCTGAATCTGCTCACAATTAATATAATTATCCATTGATCCCAGAATCCAGAGGCAGGGCACTTTCCCTGATTCCATAACTGATAACCTTGAAGGTCGGGCCATCATGCCTTTAAGTACCGCTATTATTCCTTCACCTTTAATTGACAAAGCGGCTTCTTTTAATTTTTGGAAGGCATCTGAGAATTTCTGAAGATTAGAGGTGGCAAACATTCTGGAAATATTATCCGCAATCATCAGATCTTTATTCCCTTCTTTTACAAGGTATATTTCCCGTTTTCTTTTTTCAAGAGTCTCTGGTGAATCAGCAAAAGGCTGGGAATGAAACAGACAATATCCTGAAAGCATATCAGGGTAGAGTTCTGTAAAGGCAAGAGTAATATAACCACCCAGGGAATGCCCGATGAGAAAAACTTTTTTTATGTTCAGGCTTTCAAGAAGATTTTTTATTAAGGTTGCAATAAATTCCATGGTAAGAACTTCGCCGTAATTGTCTGATTTACCATGTCCCGGTAAATCGGCTGAAATAATCCTGAATTTCTCACTGAGTTTTTTTGCGAAACAGTTCCAAACCTCCGATGTCTCAAGATAACCATGAAGCAAAACTATTACATCTCCCCTGCCCTGATCGTAGTAATGAATTTTACCAGTAATATATTCAAAAAGTTTCTCCATAGTAATCGTTTCCGGTAAAGTTAAGTTTAATAATTTTTAAAGCGTGGGATTTGTTCATTGTTAATGTTATTAAATAATTCTATTTTTATGAAAAGCTCTCATGATAAAAATTTAACTGTAAATATTTCATATCCAATGAATAAACATATTTTTTCATCTCTCTCTAAAAAATTCATGATGGCACTGGCAGGACTTTTTCTCCTTTTATTCCTGCCTGTCCACCTTATAATCAATCTTATGCTTCTGAAGAGTGATCCGGAACCATTTAACAGAGCCGCCCATTTTATGGCAACTTTTCCGGTTATAAAAATTATCGAGATCGTGCTTTTCATTGTAATATTGATACATATTTTCTGGGGTATTTTCCTTCAGATCCAGAATTGGCTTGCAAGACCGATCGGATATGTTGGAGGAAACAAATCAGAGACTTCTTTCTTTTCAAGATTTATGATCTGGACCGGAAGTACAATACTAATTTTCCTGGTTCTTCATTTTATTAATTTTTATTTCATCAAGCTTGGTCTTGTTCCAGGTGATCCTGAAAATTTTTACCTGACAGCTCATAACCTTTTTAAAATTCCGGCTTTTGATTATATATATCTTTTATGTTTTGTGCTCCTGGGACTTCACCTTTTTCACGCATTCTCTTCAGCATTCCAGACACTTGGACTTAATCACAGGATATGGACACCGGTGGTTAATGTTGTGGCATGGATTTATGCAATTTTAATTCCGGCCGGTTTTGCTTTTATTTCGTTAACACTCTGGCTTTTCAGATAGAAAAAAATAAGAACATGGGAAAACTTAATTCAAAGATACCCGATGGCCCTCTCGCCCAAAAATGGACAAAATACAAAGCTTCCGTAAAGCTGGTTAACCCGGCAAATAAGAAGAAGCTGGAAATAATTGTAGTAGGTACCGGGTTATCCGGGGCAAGCGCTGCCTCGGCACTTGGCGAGCTTGGCTATAGTGTAAAAAACTTCTGTTACCAGGATTCTCCCCGGAGGGCACATTCTGTTGCTGCACAGGGTGGAATAAATGCTGCAAAGAATTATCAGAATGATGGAGATTCTGTATATCGTCTTTTCTATGATATGATTAAAGGAGGCGATTATCGCGCCCGCGAAGGAAATGTTTACAGGGCAGCAGAAGTGAGCAACCAGGTAATTGACCATTTCACTGCACTCGGAGTCCCGTTTGCACGTGATTATGGAGGCACCCTCGATACAAGATCTTTCGGCGGAGTACAGGTCTCAAGAACATTTTATGCAAAAGGGCAAACAGGTCAGCAATGTCTTCTGGGATGTTATTCATCGCTGAACAGGCAGATAAAAAAGGGAAATGTGAAAATGTTTCCCCGCCGTGAGATGCTTGATCTGGTTGTAATTGATGGCAAAGCACGTGGTATAATTACACGTAATCTTCTTACCGGCGAGATTGAGAGGCATGGGGCTCATGCTGTTGTTCTCGCCACAGGCGGCTATGGTACAATATATTATCTTTCAACTCTTGCTGTTAATTCAAATGCATCAGCTGCATGGAAAGCACATAAGAAAGGTGCCTTTTTTGCAAATCCAAGCTTCGTACAGATTCATCCTACCTGTGTCCCGCAGCTTAATGAATTCCAGTCCAAGCTGACTCTTATGTCGGAATCACTCCGTAATGATGGTCGTGTGTGGGTTCCTAAAACAAAAGATGATACACGTCCTGCTAACGATATACCCGAAGAGGAAAGGGATTATTTTCTCGAAAGAAGGTACCCTACATTTGGAAATCTTGTGCCCAGGGATGTGGCATCCAGGGCAGCCAAAGAACGATGTGATGCCGGATATGGAGTTGGTGAAACAAAGCTTGCAGTAAATCTCGATTTCAGGGATGCTATTAATAAACAGGGGAAAAAAGCTATTGAGAATAAATACGGTAACCTCTTTGAGATGTACAAGACTATTACGGGAATAGATCCTTATGATGAGCCGATGCGTATTTATCCTGCTGGTCACTATACAATGGGCGGATTATGGGTCGATTATGAGCTTATGACGACAATCCAGGGTCTGTATGCTATCGGGGAATCAAATTTTTCGGATCATGGCGCTAACCGGCTTGGGGCAAGTTCTCTTATGCAGGCAGCCGGTGATGGTTATTTCGTCCTTCCAAACACCATCAGTAATTATCTCGCTGATGAGATCCGTGTTTCAAAAATCTCGACAGACAAACCCGAATTTGCAGAAGCCGAAAAAGCTGCAGTTGAGCGAATTAATAAGCTTATGTCTATCAAAGGCAAACATACTGCCGCTTCATTTCACAAGCGTCTCGGAAAGATCATGTGGGATTATGTCGGTATGACCCGCAATGAAGCAGGTTTGAAAAAGGCTCTTGATATGATACGTGAACTCAGGGATGAGTTCTGGAAAGATCTTAACATACCCGGAACAGCAAACGAATTGAATATGGAGCTTGATAAGGCAGGCAGGGTTGCAGACTATTTTGAGCTGACACAATTGCTTATAACTGATGCTCTTAACAGAAAAGAATCGTGCGGCGCCCATTTCAGGGAAGAATATCAGACACCTGATGGCGAGGCCCTTAGAAATGATGAGGAATTTGCATATGTGGCAGCCTGGGAGTATACTGGTGAAGAGAAACCATATATACTTCATAAGGAGGAGTTGAAGTTTGAAGAGGTGGAGATGAAAGTTCGCAGTTACAAATAATCATGCTATCGTGCAATCGTGCTATCGAATAGCCTTGTTATAATAAAATGATTGCATGATTGCAAGATCGCAGGATCGCAGAACAGATAATAAAGAATTAGATTAACATTCGACGAATATGAACCTTACATTAAAAATATGGCGTCAGAAGGATGCTAAAGTAAAAGGCACTTTTGTGACGTATAAAATGGATAATGTCTCTCCGGAGATGTCATTTCTCGAAATGCTTGATGCCCTCAACAAAAAGCTGGTTGAAGAGGACAAAGAACCGGTGGCATTTGACCACGACTGTCGTGAAGGTATATGCGGCTCATGTGGAATGTATATTAACGGACATCCCCATGGACCTGTTCCGGCAGTTACGACATGCCATTTATCCATGAGATATTTTAAAGAAGGAGAAACGATATGGATTGAACCATGGAGAGCAAAGCCATTCCCTGTAATCAAAGATCTTATTGTGGACAGGAGTGCATTTGACAAAATACAGATTGCCGGCGGATTTATTTCAGTAAATGCCGGAGCTGCACCTGAAGCAAATTCTATACTTGCACAGAAGAAAAAATCGGACGAAGCTTTTGATTCATCAATATGTATAGGTTGCGGTGCCTGTGTTGCTGCCTGCAAAAATGCTTCGGCAATGTTGTTTGTCTCCGCGAAGATTTCACAGTTTGCCTTACTCCCACAGGGACGTGTTGAAGCTAAGGAAAGGGTAAGGGCTATGGTTGAAAAAATGGATGAGCTCGGATTTGGAAACTGCTCAAATACAGGTGCTTGCGAAGCAGAATGTCCAAAGCAGATTAAGCTGACAAATATTGCCAGATTTAACAGGGAATATTATAAAGCTTACTAAAAATTTTCTCATCAAATTGATTGATAGATAATTCACAATTTTCCCCTCCTTTTTAAAGGCTATTCTTTATACACAAGTATTACAACTTTTAATAAAGGGATCCGAAATAATGGAAGGAGATTCCTCATTCATCCTCCTGCGTCGGATTCATTCGGAATG
>JBGOXH010000085.1:0-10733 GCA_041479075.1 Bacteroidia bacterium
AAAACGATGCACCCAATTGCATATCTGTTTAAAGCTTGTATTATACAACTCTTCAAGCTTCCGTGTTGCTTGGCCTTTGGATACCTGATAGACTGCATAAAGCTTCATGCCAATTTTGTATTTCTCGTCCTGATTAAATAGACTTTTTATTTGATCTGGACTATAACCTTTAACTTGTAATACTTTTCTCCCCATAAGCTTGTATTTTTGATTTTAGCAAAGATACAAACTATTTGTGTAATTACAAAATAGACTTTATATAAGTACCGTTTTTCGGCCCTTTATGCAAAAAATATATTCTATTTTTCAGTAGCTGACAGGAAATTTTGTAGCGTAAAGTACAAATTTTGATTTATCACTTAATAGGCATAAATAGCTCTATATCAGTGTTATATAGACAAATGTCAACTTCTCACCCCGACTTCGCCCACCGAAGTCCCCGATTTATCGTGACGAAGGCGGGCTTCTATAGAATATTGTAAATATGCCTCTTAGCTAAAAGAGTTCAGGTGCAACTTGGAAACGAACAAGGTAAAATGGCACAAGAGGGCATTAATTACTCTACCTCCACATATAGTTGAGTCAGCCACTTGAGGTTCATTTTGGATTGTGAATTTTTAGTCACAACGGTATAATCGATCCCCTTTTCTGACATAGTAATGTTTACCGTAATATCTATCGGATCTCCCGGTTTATCCTTCAGGGCGATATGCAGATCATCAGGAGCTTTTATCCCCTCCTGACTAAGATATGTTGCGAAAATGGAGCTTGATAATGCCCCGTAAAAACGAAGGAAATTGTCACGGCTTAAAAGAGCTTGAGGTGCTGTAGCTGTTACTTTTACTGCAAAATCCTTATCAAAGGTTGAAAGAATCCCGAATTCCTGGATTGAAAACATTCCGTTTTCCACTTTGACAATATCCCTCAATAAGATTGCTTTAATGTCTCTCTGTCCGAGTAAGGGGATAAGAATAACTGAACACAACAAGATTGAAAGTAATGTCTTTTTCATAGGTCAGAAATTAAATTTTTTACGTGAAATATACTTATCTAAAATTAGTTGGAAGCGCTCAATATCTCCTGTACCATTTTTGTAACACTTCGGAAATCTATTTTCCCTGTGCTCATCATGGGTAACTCCTTAATAACTAAAAATTCCCTTGGAAGAGCTATTATTGGCAGCTCATTTAGCATCAGCCTTAGTATATGTGTCTTGTTTACCTCAGCAGAGACTGTTGCCACAATATATGAACCCCTCTTTTCGTCCGGAACCTCAACTACACAACAGGATACTCCCTCCGGAAGCATTTTCTCCAATATATTCTCTACTTTAACCAGAGAGACCATCTCTCCTCCTACCTTTGCAAACCTCTTAAACCGTCCCGCATGCCACAGATAGTTGTCTTCATCGAAGAATCCCATGTCACCCGTATTGTACCAACCATCAACCAGGACTTCCGCGGTTAGCTCAGGATCATCATAGTACCCTTTCATTACAGAATCGCCTTTTACCATTATCTTTCCGACCACTCTGGTTTTGCAAATTTCTCCGGTTTCAAAATTCTCCAACCTGACCTGTACATTAGGAAGAACCTTCCCGGTGCTGCCTGGCCTGTTAAACTCATGCGAGTTAACTGATATTACCGGAGATGTTTCAGTAGCACCATAACCTTCAAGAAGCGTAACCCCATGCTTATTCAGATAACCCTCCCTGAGGGCATCAGGACATTTATCGGCACCAGCTACCATCAGCCTTAGAGATTTAAAATCTCCAGGCTCAGATTTGTTGAGATACCCCCAGAAGAAACTGGGAGTGCCAACCATTATTGTCGGCTTTTCATCACGCGCAATTTTGCTGATAGTCTGAAAATCAAGAGGATTGGCATAAGCTACCATTGTCATACCATAATAGAATGATACCCAGAGATTTACTGTCAACCCAAATACATGGAAAAATACAAGGTTAGCCAGCAAAATATCTGATTCGCTTATATTAATATATCCTCCAAAGCTTTCAATATTTGATGAAATATTGCGGTGAGAAAGCTGGACGGCTTTTGGATCTTTTTCACTTCCGCTGGTAAATAAAATTACAGCAGTATCATTTTCATCTCCTTTATGAATTGTCCTGAGGATCATATTCTCAGGAAGTTTTGTCACGAGGGCTGCTTTAAGTTTTTCACCAGTTGTAACGCCAGCCATTATATCCTCAATCAGCACCATTCCATCAATTACCGGACAGTTAATCTTTTCAAGTAAAGCTTTTGAAGTGATTATTGTTTTGAATTTGCATTTTCGCTGAGCATACTTTGCATTTGCTTCCGCGCCTGTAGAATAGTTGATCATGACAGGTATTCTGCCACTCATCAGAGCTCCAACTGTTGCAAGTGCACAACCGGCGGAAGTAGGGATCATAATACCAATGAATCCCTTTTCATACTTATGGAATTTCGAGCTCAGGATCAGAGCACCTATCAAAGCCCGGGAATAGGAAACATTATTACCGGTAGTTTTATCAATAATAGCTAACTTTTTTGCATGCTTCTTTGCTATGCGGACAAATTGCTGATGAAGTAACATAAATGTAAGTGTTAATTATAGTTTCAATGTAAAGGTTTAGCGGCCTAATATAATGAATTATGTTTTAATTCAAATAGTAAATAAATTTCATTCGAAATTCATAGGCTATGTTATAGCTGCGTATCTCTCTAATTTAGTGATATTTATAAACTCAATAAAGAAAATTTTGGAAAATGTAATGACTTCCGGTCGAAAATCAGTCACCAATTCCCTGCCTACCGGCAGGCAGGCGGCAGGCAAGCGTCACCAATTATGTCACCCTCTAAAATAAAAAATCCCGCAGATCATTGATCTTGCGGGATTTACAATTCACCAGTATACCTCTCTCTTATTCCCGTCCTATCCTGTACAAATACTTTTGTGTTCTCAGGATAACTGAATTTCTTAAAATAGCAGGTGTTGCCCAAATCCCTGAATCCATTTGATTATGAGCGACTACTTCATATTTCCTGCCAGCTTTAATTGCCAGAACTTCACCTTTTACAGAGAAGAACCAGATATTGCCATTTACATAAATCGGTGAGGCATCATAATTTGAAGTCACATGAGTTGACCAGATTTCTTCCCCTGTGGCTGCATCAAGGCACATGAGAATGTTCCTGGTATTTACAGTATATATCAATCCGTCCTTTATTACAGGCGTCAGGCATTGGTTTCGTGACAGCTCATCCTGCTTTTTCCAAAGGATATTTGTACGGGTTATATCACCAGTACCGTCGGGATTAACCGCCAGTAATTCGGTATAGTCGGTGCCGTCAGTGGCAACCATATATCCGGCGTACCAGTATACTATTCCTTTTTCTGTAAAGGGCATAGCAATTGTCGATTCGGCTCCATTCACCACTCTCCATATTTCCTTGCCGGTACTTGGGTCGTAAGCTATACAGACTGCCGAGCCATTGGAGATCAGCATATCGCGTCCTTTTACATTTATTATTATCGGGGTTAAATATGCTTTTCTACCTATTTGTGTTAACGGTTCATAAGGCTCTGAAGGTCTGTCACTCCTCCAGATCAGCTTACCGTTCGATTTATCGAGAGCAACGATATACCTGACATCAACGCCTTCGAAGTGAAGAATAAGAAGGTTTTTATAAATTACAGGTGATGATGCCGGACCCTGGACATGCTTGCATTTGAAATCATCACGTTTCCACACGATTGACCCATTTGCAGTATTTATGCAGGCTGTCCCCATGCTTCCGTAATGAACATATACAAAGCCCTTTTCGATACAGGGTGTAGGAGAGGCATATGTATTTAAAGAGTGCTTCCCTTCAACTTCATCGGGAGTAAAAACCTTTATATCATAAATTATTTCTCCGGTTTGAAAATTGATGCAAACAGCATAAAGCTCCTTCCCATCAGGTTTTGCTGTAGTTACCCATATCTGGTTGTCATAAACAACGGGCGAAGAATAGCCATTGTCATGAATTTGAGTTTTCCATTTTATGCTGGATTCATCCCATATCAGCGGGATATTTTCAGTTACTGCCACTCCGTTCAGATTGCTTCCCCTGAAGTGAGTCCAGTTATTATCCTGAGAACTTGCTTGTTCAGAGCCAAAAAGAAATGCAATAAAGAAGAAACAAAAAAGGAGTGAGGATTTTGAAATCATATAAAGCTATTTTAACTATTAAAAAACCTTATCTCAAATAAAAGGAAATTTCACTGAATTACAAAAAGAAGGTACTGAGGTCTTGTGTGATTTAGCTTGTTAAAGTGTACGTTACAAAAGCCCTGCAAGTTATTGATCTTAAAAGGTTTACAATTCTTAATAATATTCCCAATCAGGTATATCCATCCGTGAATTTAAGTGATTTTCTTTTGCATATTGATTTCTGATCTTAAGGACCTCTTTTGCCCATGCTCCCAGCGGATAATGTATCTCCCGATATATTAAGTAACTCATATCTGCTGTTCTGCCTGGAAGATGGTCTTTAATATCATCAACCACCAGTAAATATTTACGCCCATTATCCTCTGCTACACGTGGATACCAATCCTGATACCATAACGTTACTAACAATTTTAACACTTCATTGCGCTCGTCCCTGATTTCTGTTACCTGATCAAGGGCCTGATCAATGAGGGATATTGCAGTAGCAGGATTTGTGGAAGCAACATTTGATGATAGTTTTAATAATTTATCGATACGTTGTAAATCAATTAGCATATTCAAATTTTGTCTGCAAAGCAGAGCAACAGAATGCATTATCTGTAAATTATATTGCTGATAATCAACATTCCGGATATTACAGTCTAAAAGGTCAATAAGTTCATCATTCTCCTTTAAAAATCTTTCACCTGATTGAATACGCCGGAAATTATCAGCACTCCAATCTTTGTCTAACGATAGATCCCTGCCGGAAGGAACTGGCAAAAAAGGCAAGGTTTGATCCATGGCAGGTTTAGGTATGTCGTAAATACCCCTGGAATTACCAATTATTGGTGTCCGTAGTTTTGAAGATTCCCAATCCCAGCTGTTATTCCAGAACTCAGCCTGATTACTCAACAATTGATAAACTCGGTTCATTTTAAAGATTTTGGTTCCATAAAAAGATATAAAAAATCGATCTGTTAATTCCTGAGCTGTTTGCGGAGTATTGTTCCATCCGGCTGCAGTCCCTGTGACGTATCCCAGCCAAAAAGTCTCAGGATTTAAACCTGCATCACTCCATGCAGCCACAATAACTCCCAAAAAGTCTGATTTTTTACCGGTAACAATCGGGTAGATTTCTTTTAACAGACCTTCAACGCGACCTTTTGATATTGCTTGTTGCCATGGCTCTTCATTTGTACGAACAATCGTATCATTCAAACTCAAAGGATAATAGTTTGGGAAAAGTGGCTCTTCTCCCTGGGTTGAGGTATAAATAAGCTGGCGAATTCCATGCTGTTTAAAAGCCGGGGCCCAGTTTTCGTTGTATTCTCCATTAACTAAATGAGATGGTAATGCATTGATATCAGATGCGGTTAGCGGATACTCTCCCCAAAATATTACGGTTCGTCCTTTTTCATGCAGTTTATTTGAGATTCTTGTAATAAAATCTGCCAGTAATTTTCCATTACCCCCTAAGGCTTCTGCAGCTTCTTTCTCGTTTTCAGTTTTCCCAACATAGTAAGCCTCATCTGTTGAAAGCAGAATATATTGTCCACCCTGGTTGGCATCCATCAGGTTATCAAACATTCCTGATAAAAGCTCATAAGTTTTTGGATTGGTTACGCTGAGCTCATAATTTGAATTAGACAAAGCCCGTAAGCTGATATATTCCGGATGTTTTAAAATAAATGAAACATGTGCCGGTGCGTCTAAATATGGAATCAGTTCAATAAAATGATCTTTGGCATAATCCGTTAATTCCTGGTACTCAGCTGGTGTAAATGCATATGGTTCAACTATGGGTTTAGCACTTTCAAATTGAAAATGTCCTTCCAGCTTCAACGCAATTGCATTGATTTTGAAACAAGCGGCCTGCCTTATGATACGTTTAAATGTTTCCAACCGCTCCAGGTGATGAGCACAATCCCAATAAATCATTCGTAATTTCATATCAGGCCAGTCATAGATCTCCCCTTCCGGCAGGAATACCTTCCCATTTTCCGTTCTTAATAATTGAAGAAGGGTCTGAATTCCATAGAATAAACCAGCAGATTCATTTGCATTGATAGAAATTTCAGAAGCATTCAATTTTAACCGGTAAGCCTGTTCCATTAATCCGGCACAGGTTGAGTCATTAGCAAACGGTATTGGTACAGAACCTGATCTGATAGTCAACCGGATCAGGTGGTGTCGATTATTATTATCATTTGACCTTGAATTTATTTTTATATTTCCACGTTCTTTTAATCCCGATATCAGGCTTTGAACTATAGGACTATCTGTCAAAAGATTGCTTCCGGACTTCAGAATCCAATTATCAGTGAACAGGAAAACCCTGCCCGAAAAAGATGTCGTTTGGGGAACAGGCAATAAGCTAAAACCTGCATTTGTGTTTGACCCTGGTGAATCCGTACTTATCTGGGAGTAACCACAGAAGGTTATCAATATTTCAAAAAGAAATACTCCTAATAAAGATGAATACCGGTAATGTTTTTCCAAACTCTTACTTTTCTGATTTTTAAATAAATTCATAATAATCAGTTTATATTAAATTTATAAATTATCAGTTAAAATTAATCATTGATATTTTCTTTACTAAATTATTGCAGTTTCAAAGTATAGATCAGGTGTGTTTAAGAAAAATCCAGATTCACAGTGGTTTGCATTTGGATGTTGAGGTGCTACTGTCTGATCTCAGAAAATATATTTAAAGCAGTATGTTTTTATGTGGGCGGATGCAGCCGTTTATTGAACCATGTACGTACCGAGCGCATCGTTTCAAGTTGGTTTGACGGCGCGTTACGATGGCACGTAGCCCTTTCATCGCTGTTTTCCGGTGCCCCCCAGCGGATTTCTATTCCATCATTCGGATTATAGGACATCTCAAAGGCATCCCTTCTTTTAAGTATTTCCCCGACGGTCAGTTTTTGTAAAGAACCATCTGTACGGGTATAACTGATCGAAAGTTCGGAAACTTCCTGATCCATGATAGACTGAAGCTTTTTCTTAACCTGTTCCGGAGAGCCTAGTCTTGAAATATTAAAATCCTCTGGTGAACGAGCAACCAGATCAGGGAAATCGAGCACCGCATCCATCGCAATCAAAAGCCTTAAATCGCGGTTGGGAGTTGAAAAGTTTTCCCATGGACCACCGGCCTGAAAAATCCCGGCAGCACTGGAAGGCATAGGAATTACAGCAACCGGATTTGATTTGAAATAAACTTCACAATTAGCTACAGAAGTGACACGTACCAATAGTTGTTCGTGGAGTGCCTGGATCAGGTCAAGTAATTCAGTTTCAGGGTCAAGCGGTTTCGGGTTGATTAACCGCTCCATAGTGTGATAGAAAACATCGTTTCCCATCTTTCTCTGCTGAAGTGAGAAGCGGACGAATCCTGCTGAATCGGTAAGTGCATTGTTTTGCATCAGGTATGGCACACCATCATTTACCGCAATGGGACGAAAAGCCTTAAATCCCGGTTCCCCAATTACTTTTGATGTGTTAAATAGAAAATTTCCTTTCCAAAACCGTTTGATTCCTACCGTTCCATCGGGTTGGGCATCTGCTGAAAGAAGTAACCCCGGATGATCATTTGTTTGTGGTACCCAACCTACGAGGATCAACGTATGTCCGTAAGGATCGGCAAAAACAATACCAGGACGTAAGGCTCCGCGTTCAAGTGAAACAGGGTAATAATCAGAATTTTCATTATCCAATGCAGTTCGGGCTGTACCTGAATGGACACCATCCATAACCTTTCTGAGAAAGGCATTGAATGCCAGTACCGGATGTGATTCCGGGCTGGAAGTTTCATTTGTGATCCATTGGCCGGTTTTGGGATTACGCCCGAGGCTTCCCCTGTCGCACACATGGTAACCAAATGGGAGGCCTAGTTTCCATGCAAAATATGCTCTCATGAAAAATGGATTATCGGCACAATCAGGTTTCATGATCACCTTGTTTTTTCCGTCAGGGTCATCTTCCCCCAGGGAGAGGTAATTGTAAAGAAAATTCTGATTCTGATTTTGGGTCACTTCGTGGAGTGCAGACCAGGAAGCGTGTTCGTCGCAGCCATGAAACAAAGCGTTTATCCAGGCAGAATAGATTGCCTCCATTTCGCTGTTCCACCCACGGAGGGTCTTCCATACCACACCAGTTGGGGAAACCACCTCCCTTGGAGAAATTTTAAACTCCAGATTACTGACCACCTTTTTATCCGCAATTAAAGTGACCTTATATTTACCAACAGAACTTCCGGTAAAATCATCAATCCGCCAATAAGGCAATTCCTCCCCGATTTTGCTTTTCAGGGATTTTAAACTACCCGAAGGACCACTGACGATGATCTGCGCTTCCCGGATATTTTCCCCTTCGGTCGCCAAAATGCGGAATGCTTCACCCGGACTTGGATTTTTGGGTAAAACCAGCATGGTATTAACCGACAGGTATTCATCAGGAGTCCCACTCGCTTTGGTTGAATCTGACATTCCGGAAGAAACTAAGCCTCGCTTCCCGGCCGAACGATCGCCACAGGATGTTATGCAACTGAACATTAAAGGAATAAAAAGACCTAAGATCAGCGAACGGATATTGCTTCCAGCTATGGCTTTTAGGATTGGCATTTTTGATTTAAAGATAACCGAAATCATATGACAACACAGAATTTATTCTATGAATAAGGTATGATAACAAGCAAGGGAAGATGAAGGTTCTGAAATATGAAATAATCGAGCTGGAATATCATCCTGAAAATGAAGCCCGCCGTTGCTAAAGCTATGGTGGGTGAAGATGGACTCAGGTGGGATTGTATACTGACAAAGCAGAAGATTTTTACTTACTTTTAACTTTTAAATGTCTTGTTATGAAAAGGCTGGCTATTGTTTTACTTGTTTTGCTGGTTATGCTGGTATTCTTTAACTGCCACCACAATCCTGAAAGAATCATAGGTATAAAGATCTATGAGTATGATAAAGACTTTAACCTGCTGGTTGACAAGTGGAAAGAGATGGGTATCAATACGGCCTTTGTCAGTAAAGAGCTGGCAACCAATACTCTCTTCAGACAGATATTAAAGCAAAACAACATACAGGTTTATATCATCTTCCCGGTGTTCTATGATCCTGCACTCCTGCAGCATGACAGTAGCCTGTATGCGATTACTGATAAGGGCAGAATAGCCAAAGACGACTGGGTGGAGTTTGTCTGCCCTTCACGTATCACTTACCGCACATTGAAAATTGACGAAGCTGCTGATCTTGTCAAAAAACTGGAACCAGATGGCTTGAGTATTGATTTCATCCGTCAGTTTGTATTCTGGGAAATGATCTATCCGGAAAGAACAGCTGAGAGCATCGACATAGCATGCTTCTGCGACAGTTGCGTGGGAAGATTTTGTAAACTGAAAGGTATTACCCTGTCTGATACCTGTGCAACGGCTGCACAGAAAGCGGCATATATATTGAATTATTATTCAGACGATTGGAACGATTTTCGTTGTGACCTGATTGCTTCAATGGTGAAGGAAATTTCAGGTAAGGTGAGGAGCATCAAACAGGACATAAAGATCAATGTTCATGTTTTGCCATGGAGGGATGGAGATTTTGGTGGTGCAAACATCAGAGTGGCCACACAGGACTTGCAAAAGTTCGCGCCCTTTACCGATTATATATCCCCCATGTGTTACTCACAAATGGTCAGACGTGATGCAGGATGGATTGAATCGGTAGTGACCAACATGGATAAGAAAGCCCCGGGAAAGATCTTGCCCAGCATCCAGGTATATCCATATTACATAGATGATCCTTTCACTACCGGGGATTTCAAAAAGTGTATTTCTGCAGCTCTGAAGGCACCTTCACAAGGAGTGGTCTTTTTTTCGTGGCCATTATTTGAGAAAGATTCTGTCAGGACGGAAATCAAAAATTATTTATAGAAATGGTTTATTAAGATAGCTGTTCAGCATTGTGGAAAAGCCAGCTTCTTTGAACATACCCGGCCGTATCAAATTGACCATTAATGGATTTTTCAGAATGACAAGGATTCAGAGAGCCTTCTGAATTTTTCATAGATCTTTTCACCTTTCGCAATTCTTTCAGCATTACTGCTTAGTTGTTTTCTAAGATTTTCCTGATCTGGTTCCGGACCTGCATATTTCAAATTACCTGCTCCAAATTGACTTACATACCAGGCACGGGCACGAATCTTTTTATCACTGACTGCAGTAACATCAACTTCGTAATTTGATTCATCAGTAGAATAAAATAAATAGTCTGTAACAGTAAAGGGTTGCAATCCTTCATTGATCCTTTGATACGGAAAATATAAATGATAAGCGGCTGCCCGCGCAGCGTCGAGGGTTATGAAAGCTGACATACGATGGTCGGTTTTAAGCCACTTCATCCAGGTACTACCAGGGTCCATAGTAAATACTGCATCGGGACGGTATTGTCTAATCAATCTGCAGACTTTTTCACAAAGTTCTTTTTCCGGAACATATTCCAACATCCCATCATCATATCCGAGACAAATGAAAGTATCCGTTGCCGGTGTT
>JBGOXH010000203.1:0-5301 GCA_041479075.1 Bacteroidia bacterium
ATCTTCCGGTCGCGAGTATTTTCTGAAGCATTCATTTCTCCTGTCATCATGATGACGAATTGTTGGTCCTGTCCAATCGTCGTGACATTTAATACCAAAATGATTATTCCCGTTGCGGGCTAAAGAGCTTCGGCCAAAATCAGATTCTATCATTCCCTGTGCCAGGGTTATACTTGCAGGTATTCCGGTTCGTTTCATCTCGCTAACTGCAAGGTTTTTATACTTCTCAATGTATGCTGCTGCATCGGGTTCACCGCCTGATGGCTGTACTGCCGGTCTGGTCGATCTGCATGAAATCAGGAAAACCAGAAATATTATGGTAAGGAGGGAATATCCTATCCTTTTCATTCAAAATAATTTTTGACAAAAGTAGTAAAATATGAATCCGAATTAAGAGAAGGAAATTAACAGCTGTTGTTCTTTTTTCAACCACGATAACACACAGTGACAACCGATGGTTCATTATTCCATAATTAATTCTAACTTTGTAACTCGTACTGAATAAGAGGATTATGATTACAGAAAACGATATCATATTTAAATACAAGGAATTCGACAAAGATGAGGAGCTTGATGCCGCAGATCGTGAGTTGCTAAATGCTGCAAAAGAAACAGCAATAAATGCTTATGCACCCTATTCGCAATTTAAAGTCGGTGCAGCTGTAAGACTTGAAAGCGGGAAAATAGTTCTGGGGACAAATGTTGAAAACGCTGCATTCCCTTCAGGCATCTGTGCTGAAAGAAGTGCATTGTCGAATGCCTCTTCGAATTTTCCCGGAGATAAACCTGTAGCATTAGCTATTGCAGCACTTAACGAAAGCGGTTTAACAACAGATCCGGTTTCTCCATGTGGCAACTGCCGCCAGGTGATTGTCGAGGAGGAATACAGGAATGGCAATAATATCAGGATTATCCTGAAAGGAAAAAACAAAATCCGGATGATTGAAAAAGGCGGAGATCTTCTTCCTCTTCAATTTAATATGAAGAATCTGAAGGTTAATCCTCACTGACAATCAGTTGAAATCCGGCCCCATGAATATTTTTAATATTCAGATGCGGATCAGCTGAGAGGCATTTTCTAAGCTTGGTAATATAAACATCCATACTGCGGGCCGTGAAATAATCATCGTTGCCCCATATTTTTTTTAAAGCCATCTCCCTGCTTATCAGAGCATTAGGGTTAATTGCAAGCAATTCAAGAAGCTGGCCTTCCTTAGGTGACAGCTTCTGTTCATCATCGCCGAGAGTAAGGGTCCGGAGCTTGGAATTAAATATGAATTTACCAATTTCATAAATATCTTTTGTGCCACTCTGGAAATCGCGGCGTGCCAGTATTGCCCTGATTTTGGCAAGCAGGATGTCAGTATCAAATGGCTTTGTAATATAATCATCGCCTCCTGCGCCATAGCCTGTCAGTACATCATCCTTCAGCTTTTTTGCTGTCAGGAATATGATCGGGACAAGATTATTAATCTGACGGATCTCCCTGGAAATAGTAAATCCATCAACATGCGGCAGCATAACATCGAGTATGCAGATATCGAACATTCCTTTTCTGAAATGGTCGACAGCATATTTTCCGTCATCGACCCATTCAACAGAAAAATCGTTTATCTCGAGATACGATTTTAAGACCGATCCAAAACTAAGATCGTCCTCGACAAGGAAAATTTTTACAGGTTTTGAACTCATTTTTCATTCTCACAGTTAAATGGTAAAAAAACTTCAAAGCGGCTTCCTTTTCCAGGTTCACTTGATACCACAATATCTCCTTTGTGAGCATCGACTATGGCACGAACATAGTTAAGCCCCAGTCCGAATCCTTTAGCGTCATGTACATTGCCGGAGGTTTTCCGGTAGAATCTTTCAAATATCCTGCTCTGTACATTTTTATTCATACCAATTCCTTTATCAGCCACAGACAGAATTATCCCTCTTTGGTTATTTTTTGTCTCAACTGTTATGTCAGGCGATTCAGGTGAGTACTTAATTGCATTGTCAAGAAGATTATTTATCAGATTATAAAGATGTTCATTATCGCCCCATATTATCGGTTCGGAAGCATTAAGGCTTAATTTTATTTTGCCGCTTCTCTGCTGCACCAGTATCCCGATAGTATCTACAGCGCGTTCAATTACGTTATGAATAGAAACATTTTCAAATTTAAAATCGATCTCCTTTTTGTCGAGGGATGCAATCTGCAGGATTGTCTCTACTTTTTTATTCATCCTGCTGTTTTCCTTCTTTATCATGCTGATAAAATGCCTTATGCTCGATTCATCGTTAATCACTTTAGGATTTGTAATTGTATCTGCTGCAAGCGAAATCGTTGCAATAGGTGTTTTGAATTCGTGAGTCATATTATTTAAAAAATCGGATTTCATTTCCGATATTTTTTTCTGCCGGATAATGAAATAGAGGCTCATTGCAAATGTAGCCAGTATGATTAGCGAGAAGAGGAAGGATCCTCCGAGAATCCATGCCATTGATCCAAGAACATAATTCGCCCTTTTAGGAAAAACAGCTGACAATATAAGGTCCTGACGGATAATATTATCAGGGAAGAGTCTGACCATGTACTTGCTTTTAAGAAAGTCATTTTTCTCTGATTCTTTAAAGGTTCCTTCAGTTACCACTCCGTTCTTGATAACAGCAAACTCGAACGGGGTCTGAATATCTGAAAATAACAGCGAACGTTTAAGAGCGTATTCTATTTCCTTGTTATCCAGTTCCATTGTCTTTTCCCACAGATACACTTCGGAAATCATCTGGTCGCTCATATTCTGAAACTCGTTCGACCTTTTTCTTACCCAGTCGATAAATTCCTTCTGCTTTAAATAGACTCCTCCGGGATTCCTTACAATGCGTTCGCCGTTATTCACCATAATCATTTTCCCCGGATCATCAGGAGAAACCATTATTATTGAGGCTGAGTCATTTGTAATAATTGTATCGCGGGTAATGATAACCGGAGCCTGTCCTGGTGATTGTGTAACAGATTGATTTGTAATGCGTACGCTGAAATTGCCGCCATTTCCGATCGAATAGCTTTGTGTACTGGCATAACCTGTGAGATCCTTTGTAGAATCACTGAAAATGTCAGATGCTGGTACCATAAAATTGTTGAAGAAATTCATCTTTCGCGATGATTCAATCGCATCTGCAGCATCGCGAAGACTGCTGTTTACATAATAATCAAAGTTCTCATTCAGCACCCCGACTACATTCCTAATCCATATAGATTGAACCCAGATGATGCCAATAAGTGATAACAGCATCATAAATATGAGCCAGATGAATTTTTTCCTGTTCATGATACAAAATTAACTTATCATGTCAAAACTTGCACAGGTTTTAACTTTTCATTAACTCTTATTAACCTGATTTTAACTGCATCAGGCAGAAAATAAAGTAATTTTGATGTAAGAAACACTAAAAACTATTCCATGAAAAGAATTATTAAAAACCTGTTATTGATTCTGATGGTCGGTTCAGTCCCTATTTCGATGGCTTTCGGTCAGGAGAAAAAAACCGAACAGAAAGTCAAGATTATTGTAGCCGATAAATCCGGGACAAAAACAGTAATTGATACAACCTTTACAGCTGGTTCAAAACCCGATTCCATTATTCTGAAAAACGGTGAAGTAATCTATTTAGCTCACCCGGAAAAGGGGTTAACTATTTCTAAATCTGCAAAAGGGCCGGAAAAAGTCACAGTCACTGTCATAGATGATAATGAAGGAGAAAAGAAAAATGAAGAACGTGTAATTAAAATGAGCGGCGATGACGCTAAATGGACAGCAGCTTCAACCGGTGAAGGTAAAAAAAGTGTTTATATCTATGCCAACGCTGAAGGTGAAAGTGATAAACCCGTAAAAAAGATTATCATAACCTCAGATGATGACGATGACCTGAATTTTGAAGGTGAAAAAGTAATAATTGTCAAAGATGGCAAAGTAATAAAAAGTGATGAAGGAGAAACCTTTGATATACGCGTCGATAAAGATAATCTTGAATCTGATGACGATGTTACCAAATACGTAATTGCCAAAGACGGGATGGTTATCAGTGTTGAAGGAAAAGATGAAGCCAAAGTAAAAGAACTTATTAAGGTAATTGAGGGCAAGCTTGATGTTAAAGCTGAGGGTGGAGAAAAGAAGGAGGTTGTAAAAACCGAAACGAAAAAGACAGAGAAAAAATAAAGAATTCCGATCAGGCTTTCATGTTCATTCCTGAAAATGAGTCCGGGTTTCCCGGCTCATTTTCTTTTTAAATACCCCCTTTCATTTTCCCCCAAGGGGGAAAGGTTATAAAGCTTCCCGCCTCAGCGGGACCGGGATGAGGGTTATTTTATTCAATCATAATTGAATAATTTCCAAATATCATCTTTAGGTATTGGAGCCGTAATGACGATCTTTTCTTTTTTCACCGGGTGAATAAATTCTAATCTTCTTGCCATCAGGCTGATGCCTCCATCCTCATTCGACCTGGGAAAACCATATTTCAGATCACCTTTTATGGGACAGCCTATCTTTGCCAGCTGTGCCCTTATCTGATGATGACGCCCTGAATGAAGTTCAATTTCAAGAAGATAATATCGCTCCGAACGGCCCTTCAATTGATATGTAAGTGACGCCTTTTTTGATCCTTTTACCTCATTATCAAATACATACGTCTTATTCTGTTTTTCATTTTTCTTTAAAAAATGAGTGATTGTGGCCTGATCTTCAGGAGGTCTCTCCTTAACAATTGCCAGATAGGTCTTTCTGACCTGTGCGGTTCTGAACATCTCATCCATCCGCCCAAGAGCTTTGGATGTCCGGGCATAAAGAATAACGCCGCTTACCGGACGATCGAGCCTGTGGACCACTCCAAGAAATACATCACCGGGCTTATTATATTTTGCAGCAATATATTTTTTTACCTCTATATCAAGAGAGATGTCTCCCGTTTTGTCACCCTGTGAAAGATCGGAAGATCTTTTACAGACTGCAATCAGATGATTGTCTTCGTAAAGGATTTCGGGCATAATCAGTACTGTTCCTTTTCATTAGGGAACTGCAGCGTTCTTACATCATTAATATATTTCTGCACTGCGCCTTTTATCTCAGCATAAAGGTTATGATATCTTCTGAGGAACCGAGGAGAAAATTCCTGGGTTATTCCAAGCATATCGTGTAAAACAAGTACCTGCCCATCGGTTTTTGGTCCAGCTCCAATTCCTATTACGGGAATTCTCAGACTGCTGGTGACCTCTTCTGCCAGCTTTGCAGGAATTTTTTCAAGTACAATAGCAAAGCA
>JBGOXH010000100.1:0-9652 GCA_041479075.1 Bacteroidia bacterium
GTTTTTACGCGACAGACTTCTGCAGGCCAAGTCGAATGAAGAATTTCTCGTTTCAATGAACGGCTCATAGCCAATTTCTATTTTCAATAACTTTGTCATCTGTTAATAAATTAACAATCACTAAATATTCTATTTCACAATGGGAACAAAAAAATTTATAACATGCGACGGCAACCAGGCTGCATCGCATATTGCATATATGTTCAGCGAAGTAGCTGC
The DNA here is from genome assembly GCA_041479075.1 of Bacteroidia bacterium. Lineage (GTDB taxonomy): Bacteria > Bacteroidota > Bacteroidia > Bacteroidales > VadinHA17 > LD21. The sequence goes on from JBGOXH010000100.1 coordinate 220, forward strand.
CATATATCCTATCACACCATCGTCCACAATGGCTGAATTAGTTGATGAATGGTCGGCCGACGGACTGAAAAACATTTTCGGAGAAACAGTAAAGGTTGTTGAGATGCAGTCGGAAGGTGGCGCTTCAGGTGCTGTTCACGGTGCACTTCAGGCAGGCGCACTCTGTACCACTTTTACAGCCTCCCAGGGATTGCTCCTGATGATCCCCAACATGTACAAAATAGCAGCTGAGCTTCTCCCCGGAGTATTCCATGTCAGCGCCCGTACTGTTGCTGCACATGCTTTGTCTATTTTTGGTGATCACAGCGACATCTATGCTACCCGTCAGACCGGTTTTGCATTGCTGGCAAGCGGCAGCGTACAGGAAATAATGGACCTTGCTGGTGTTGCTCACCTTACTGCAATAAAATCGAGGATCCCGTTCCTTCATTTCTTCGATGGATTCAGGTCATCAGCTGAGGTACAGAAGATAGAAATGCTTGAAATGGATGATCTGAAAAAACTGCTCGACTGGGACGCTCTGAAAAGGTTCCGCGACAATGCCCTGAATCCGGAACACCCTGTTACAAGAGGAACAGCTCAGAATCCTGATATTTTCTTCCAGGCAAAAGAAGCTATTAATCCCTTCTATGAACCAGTTCCGGATTATGTGAATCACTATATGAGTGAAATATCGAAGCTGACAGGCCGGGAATACAAACCGTTTACATACTACGGTGCACCAGATGCCGAAAATATAATAGTTGCAATGGGCTCAATAACTGATACAACCAAGGAAGTTATTGATTTCCTGAGAGCTAAAGGTGAAAAGGTCGGATTGATAAGTGTCCACCTCTATCGTCCCTTCTCATCAAAGTACTTCTTTAATGTCTATCCGCAATCAGTTAAGAAAATTTCAGTTCTTGACAGAACAAAGGAACCCGGATCACCAGGAGAACCTCTCTTCCTCGATATAAAAGAAATGTTCTATGACAGATCTGAGAAACCGATGATCCTTGGAGGACGTTACGGATTAAGCTCAAAAGATACAACACCGGCAATGGTTCTTTCTGTCTTTGAAAACATGAAGCTCAAAGAACCAAAAAATCATTTTACAATAGGTATCATAGATGATGTAACACTGAGCTCACTTCCGATACTTCCCGAAATTAATGTTGCCCTTCCCGGAACATATTCTGCAAAATTTTATGGACTCGGTTCCGACGGGACAGTAGGTGCAAACAAGAACTCGATCAAGATCATTGGTGATACAACTGATAAATACTGCCAGGCCTATTTCGCCTATGATTCAAAAAAATCAGGCGGTATAACAACCTCCCATCTGCGTTTTGGAGATAAGCCTATCCGCTCACCATACCTTGTAAATACACCTGATTTTGTTGCATGTCATATTCCTTCCTATCTCGACAAATATGATATGTTGAAAGGATTGAAAACCGGCGGAACTTTTCTTCTCAACTCAATCTGGGATGCTGAAGAAACCAAAAAACGCCTTCCTGATCATATGAAGAAATATCTTGCTGAAAACAAGATAAACTTCTACATGATCAATGCTACAATTATTGCAGAAGAGATTGGTCTCGGAACAAGGACAAACACGATTATGCAGGCTGCATTCTTTAAGCTGGCAAATGTGATTCCGTATGAGCAAGCTGAAAAAGAAATGAAGAAAGCTATCTATAAATCTTACGGAAGAAAAGGTGAAGATGTCGTTAACATGAACTATGCTGCAGTCGATAAAGGCAGCAATGTGACAAAGGTTGAGATCCCTGCCGAATGGGCAAATATCAAAGTTGAAAAGAAAAAGGATACCCGCAATATACCTGAATTCATCCGCGATGTGATGGAACCGATAAATGCAATGAAAGGTGATGACCTGCCGGTCAGTGCATTTAAAGGAAGAGAAGATGGCACTTTCCCGGCAGGAACATCTGCCTATGAAAAACGTGGTATTGCAGTAAACGTACCGGAATGGCAGCCAGATGAATGTATCCAGTGCAACCAGTGTTCTTATGTTTGCCCTCATGCAGTTATACGTCCCTTCCTTCTGACTGAGGAAGAGGCAAAAAATGCTCCTGCAGGTACCAAGACAATTCAGGGTATACCCGGTGTACTGAAACAGTACAGGTTCAGAATACAGGTGAGCGTTTATGACTGTACCGGTTGCAGCAACTGTGCCGATGTTTGTCCTTCAAAGAATAAAGCGCTGATAATGAAGCCTTTTGAAACCCAGCTTGCAGAAGCTGAACGCTGGACCTACATGCATGAAAAAGTCGGTTATAAAGATACTATTGTTGATAAATTTGTGAATGTCAAAAACAGCCAGTTTGCACAACCTCTGTTTGAATTCTCAGGTGCCTGTGCAGGCTGCGGTGAGACATCATATATAAAAGCAATTACCCAGCTTTTTGGCGACAGGATGATAGTCTCCAATGCAACGGGTTGCTCTTCTATTTATGGCGGCTCTGCTCCTTCCACTCCATACACCTTTAATAAGAATGGACATGGTGTAGCATGGGCAAACTCGCTTTTTGAGGATAATGCTGAATATGGACTTGGTATATCACTGGGTTCCAATAAATTAAGAGAAAGAATTGCCCTCAGGATGAAAGATGCCGCTGGTTCAGTAAATGCCGATACCAAAGCTGCATTTGATGAATGGTTAGTAGGGATGAATAATGCCGAAGCATCAAAAGCTGCTTCAGCAAAGGTCATTGCAGCCTGTGAAAAAGAGAAATCAGAAGTTGCAAAAGAGATATTAAGTCTGAAACAATACCTGGTCAAAAAATCACACTGGATCTTTGGTGGTGACGGATGGGCTTATGATATCGGTTACGGCGGGCTCGACCATGTAATTGCTTCAGGTGAAGATGTGAACATTCTTGTACTCGATACCGAGGTATATTCAAATACCGGCGGACAGGCTTCCAAAGCGACACCTGCTGGTGCAGTGGCAAAATTTGCTGCATCAGGCAAGAAGATCCGGAAAAAAGATCTTGGCATGATGGCAATGAGTTATGGTTATGTTTATGTTGCACAGGTGGCAATGGGAGCGAGTAACACACAGTATCTTAAGGCAATAAAAGAAGCTGAAGCATTCCCGGGTCCGTCGCTGATAATTGCTTATGCACCATGTATCAACCATGGCTTAAGGGATGGTATGGGAAAAACACAAGCCCAGGAAAAAGCTGCTGTTGAAGCCGGTTATTGGCATCTTTACAGATACAATCCACAGCTTGAGGCTGAAGGTAAGAATCCATTCACGCTTGATTCAAAAGAGCCTGACTGGAGTAAATTCCAGGCCTTCCTCAATTCAGAAGTGCGTTATACCTCTCTTGTTAAGTCGTTCCCCGGTGAAGCTGAAGTACTATTCAAAGCTGCCGAGGAAAATTCAAAATGGAGGCACAACTCCTACAAGAGATTAGCTGCAATGGAATTTGCAGCAAAAGCGGCACAACCAGCCAGTTAACAGGTTCATTAATAATAAAAGCCATCCTGAGAGATGGCTTTTTTTATCCTTTGTTCTTTGTGTTTTTACTTTGTGCTCTTAGTGGTTAAATGATTTTTCTAACCACAAAGGATTCAAAGTACACACTAAGAGCACTAAGGGAAGATAAAGTTCATTTTTAAGCTTCTCTGTTGTTATCCCAGCCTTCTTTAAAATAATATTTAGTATTTTTGACCGCTGAATTAAGAAAATGGGCAGGATTCTCGGCATAGATTACGGCAAAAAACGTATTGGTCTGGCAGTTACAGATCCGTTACAGATATTTGCTTCCCCGTTGAACACCGTTAATACTCATGAGTTTGACAATTTCCTAAATGAATATTTACTGTCGGAACAGATCGAATCTTTTGTTATAGGGTATCCTGTCCAGTTGAACAATAAACCTAGTGAATCTGTTAAATATATTGATCCGTTCATTAAAAGACTCCGGAAGAGATTTCCGGAAATACCTGTACATCTTGTTGATGAGAGATTCACATCACAAATTGCTTTCAGGGCAATGATTGACGGAGGTTTAAAAAAAAAGGCAAGACAGAATAAAATGATTATTGATATGGTTAGTGCATCAATCATTCTCCAGTCCTGGTTGGATAAGAAAAAATAAAGTAAAACCCCCTTCCCGACCTTCCCCCACGGGGGAAGGGGTTACAAATCCTTTCCCCCCTGGGGGAAATAAGAAAGGGGGTAATTTATTTTAAAAGAAAAGAAAATTTAAAATGACATATCCCATAGTCATATACGGCCATCAGATGCTTAGAAAAGTTGCTCAAGATATTGATAAGGATTATCCTGGTCTTCAACAGGTTGTTTCAGATTTATTTGAAACAATGTATTGCTCTGAAGGACTGGGACTTGCAGCTCCGCAGATAGGAAAATCTATCATGATATTTGTCATTGACGGAGCTCCGGTTGCTGATGAAGAGCCGGAGCTGGCCAATTTCAAAAAAGCTTTTATAAACGCCCATATTGTTGAAAAAAGCGGTGAACTGAAACCTATGACAGAAGGATGTCTGAGCATCCCGCACCTCAGGGAGGAGGTGAACAGGGAATCTCATATCAGGATTAAATACTATGATGAAAACTGGGTATTCCACAATGAGGTTTATGACGGTTATAAAGCAAGGATTATCCAGCATGAATACGACCATCTTGACGGGATACTGTTTATCGACAAAATAAACCCATTAAGAAAAAGGCTGATCAAGAGCAAGCTTACAGCTATCAGCAAAGGTAAGTTTGAAGCTGATTACAAAACAATACTTCCCGGCCAGAAGATTAAAAGTGCCTAGAGTGCCTAAAGTGCCGGGAGTACTTAGAGTTAAAAAGAAATAACTTCTAGTACTTTAGGCACTCTAAGTACTTTTTATTACCTTTATACAGTCTCATAGCTGCAGACTGTGCTTCATAAAGAAATACCGTTTCTTCGCATCGGCCTGCCATTTTGTGCCGGTATAGTCAGCGGATTGTATTTCAGTCCGGGAGGTATTTTTTTTGTCATAACAGGAATAATTATTCTTATTGGCTTTTGTTCAAGTCTTTTCTTCAATAAATATCTGACTAATCTCGTCTATGGTATTTCTCTGACCTCAGCATTATTCATATTAGGCCTTTTTCTTTATACAAAAGAGAAAGCAGATATTTCAATTCTGGGACCTGAAGAGGCAATTTTTTCAGGTTATCTGTCAGAATATCCGGAAGAAAAGGGAAACTCTTATAAAATGATTTTCAGGATTGAAAAGAGGATAGATAAAGTTGGTCAGAATCCTGTAAAGGGTTCTTTACTGATTTATTGTAAAAAATTTTCGGCTTGCAGTTCGATGCTTCCCGGAGACCGGCTGATGATCAGATGCAAACCGACAGCTATTACCAGCAGAGGTAATCCCTATGAATTTGACTACAGGTTTTACATGGAGAACCAGGGAATAAGGTACTATGCATTTGCCGATAGCAACAACATTATAAGCCATTTGGTTCCTGCACATAGAAAGTTGATTCACAGCGCATTGATAATAAGAGAAAAGATAATCAATATGTACAGGGAAAGAGGAATTAAGGGTGAGAGGCTTGCACTTGTCGCGGCTATAACCCTTGGTCAGAAAAATATGCTGGATCCTGAACAGAAGCTGCATTTCATAAAGGCCGGAGTAATGCATATAATGGCAGTATCCGGACTTCATGCAGTAATATTGAGCCTGTTTGTCTTTAAACTGCTTTTCTTTATGAAACGCAGGCTTAATATACTAAGAGTCTTAATCACTTTAATAATCTTATGGTCGTTTGCTTTTATAACAGGTCTTACACCCTCGGTTCTCAGGGCAACACTTATGTTTTCCTTTCTCCAGGCAGGAAACATAATAAAAAGGCCGGTAAACGGAATTAATTCTGTCCTGGCTTCAGCTTTCATTCTTGCAATAATCAGACCTTCGGTAATTTTTGATGCAGGCTTCCTGCTTTCGTATTCGGCAGTCATTTATATCATAAGTTTTTATCGTGATTTTTATCTTAAAATTCAATTCAGGCATCGGGTACCTGATCTTATCTGGCAATCAGCCGCGGTTACAATAATTGCCCAGGCCGGTACATTGCCGCTGACAATTATGCTCTTCAACAGGTTCCCGACCTGGTTTATTTTATCAAATATTATTATTGTTCCATTATCCTCTGTTGTAATTATAATAGGATGCCTTGTCCCACTTACATTCCCGGTTCATTTCCTGTCACAGATTCTTGCCAGGATACTTGATTATCTGACTGGACTGACAGAATTACTTACAGAAAAAGCATCTTCGTTACCACTCTCAACAATTGAAAATATCGGTCTTACAGCTGGTGAATGTATTTTATTGACTATCACTATTTTCGTGTTTCTCCGTTTCCTCCTTAACAGGAAATCAATTTCCATTCTTTATCCTCTTACTTTCCTTATGATTTTCATCCTGATTGGTTCAACAAGAAGTATTCTGACAAAAACAACAGACGAACTTATTGTATATAATACTGTCGGACATTCTACAATTGGAATCCGGACAGGCAGAATTCTGAATCTCTATTCAGACACTTCTTTGGTCAGTAATGAGGCAAAGAAGCATTGTGCTACTCTGAACCTGGAAGTCAGAAATAATATATTACGTGAAAATAATTGCCATATCAGAGCCGGAGAAAAGAATATTTTGATAACCAGTCATCTTAAGAATTCCCTGTTAAAAATGGCGACACCTGATATTCTGATTATCAGGGGATTAAAACCAATTATTGAAAATAATGTCCATCCGGCTGAAAAATTTGAAGCAGTAATTATTTCTTCTGAATCCTCTCCCTCATATAAAATTTCGGGAATTATCAGGTCTCTCCCCTCAGATACAACAATATTTGTTAAAAACAGCGGAGCATTTTATAAAAAGTTATGACCAGATAATAAAATAATTGTGCTAAAAAGCTTGAGTATTACGCTATTTATCTATTATTTTGCTCTGTTTTTCAGTTAAATTTTTATGAGAATTATTATTGCCGGAGCAGGCGAAGTAGGGACGCACCTGGCCAAGATGTTGTCGAATGAAAATCATGAAATTGTAATTATCGATCCTGAAATTGAAAGGCTAAAACCTATTGAATCTTCTCTTGATGTATTAACATATCATGGTTCAGCAACTTCCATTAAGATACTTCAGGATGTACTTCAGAAAAAACCGGATTTGTTTATCGCTGTAACTCACTCTGAAGATACCAACATTACGTCCGCTATACTTGCAAAACGATTTGGTGCGGTTAAAACGATTGCACGTATTGATAACCTCGATTATCTAGATCAGTATAATCTCGAGTTTTTCAAAGCCCTGGGAATTGATTCTCTGATTTATCCTGAGCTCATAGCAGCCCGTGAAGTCCTGGGACTGCTGCAGGAAACTGGTACAACTGAGTACATGGAGTTTTCGGGAGGCAAGCTCTCTATGTTTGTCCAGAGACTTGATGAAAAAGCTCCGATCCTGAATAAAAGCCTTGAAGAGATTTCGATCAGTAACAAAACTGATAAATACCGGGCTGTTGCGATTAAACGTAATGATAAAACAATCATACCAAGGGGCAAAGAGCAGCTTAAACTGGGAGATCTTGTTTTTGTCATTTCCACTCATGAAGGGATTGATGAGATGATGAAGACGTCGGGTAAAGAGAGTTTTGAAGCCAAAAATATTATGATACTCGGTGGCAGCAGAATTGGCAAACACGTTGCACTCTATATGCAGAAAAACTGCGAGGTGAAGCTGATTGATTCCGATCCTGAAAGATGTGAAGCACTGGCCGAAATCCTTGATAACACGCTCATTATCAACGGAGATTGCCGTAATATTGATCTGCTTGAACAGGAAGGAATATCAAAAATGGATGCATTTGTTGCCGTAACAGGCAACTCTGAAACCAACATACTTTCCTGTCTACTGGCAAAAAAAATGGGAGTCAAGAAAACAATTGCAGAGGTAGAGAATATGGAGTATATCAACCTGGCCGAAAATTCAGGGATCGACACAATTATTAATAAAAAGATTTCTGCGGCAAGCAGAATATTCCGTCATACTACAAACCTGAATGTTACACAGGTTAAATATATGGCAGGAACCGACGCTGAAATCCTCGAATTTAATGTCCCCGAAAATGCCAAAATAACCAGAGGAACGCTCAGGAGTCTTGATTTTCCGAAAGATGCAATAGTCGGAGGTGGAACAAGAGATGGTGTTCCATTCATAGCAACAGGTGACACAATCATAAAAGCCGGAGATAAGGTCGTTGTATTTACCCTTCCGACAGCGTACGACAGACTGACAAAATTCTTTACCTGATCAGGGTATGATTAATTTCAGAATTATTGCCAGGGTTTTTAGCCTGGTCATTATTATTGAAGGTTTGTTCATGCTGCTTTCCGCGGCAGTTGCATTTATTTACAAAGAACCTGCCTCGTTGTTTTTTTCAGCAATCATCACAATTGTTATAGGTGTACTGGCTTTTACTCCTCTCCGCAATGAGGAGAAAACGTATGGGCATAAAGAAGGATATGTCATCATAACAGGTATGTGGCTGATAATGTGCCTGTTCGGAACTATTCCATATTTATTGAGTGGTACAATAAAAAATTTCGGTGATGCATTCTTCGAATCAATGTCAGGCTTTACGACGACAGGTGCAACAATCCTTACCGATGTTGAATCCCAGCTGCATGGCATTCTTTTCTGGAGGAGCATAACACAATGGCTTGGTGGAATTGGATTTATAATAATTTCCCTTTCAGTATTACAGGTAGTTAAATCAATCAATATCCAGCTGGCTATAACCGATTTCACAGGTCAGGCAGGCGATAAGATTCATCCTAAAATCAACGAAGCAGTAAAACGTCTGATCATTATCTATTTACTTCTTACTCTGGCAGAAGCAGTAATGCTTATGATTGGTGGAATGAATGCTTTTGATGCTGTATGTCATTCATTTTCAACAATGTCCACCGGTGGTTTCTCAACGCGCAATAATGGTATTGCTGCTTTTAGTTCGCCTTATATTCTGATAATAATGACGCTCTTCATGTTCTTCGCAGGTACAAATATGACTATTGTGTACTTCGGGTTGAAGCGTAATTTCAATAAAATCTTTGGTAATAATGAATTTGTTTTTTACTGCATTACATGCCTGGTGTTTATTTTATTAGTTTCTTTTTACCTTTGGTTTAAATCGGGCTATTCTTCCGGGAAAGCCTTCCTTGAGGGATCTTTCCAGGTAATTTCCATAATAACCACAACCGGATATTATCATGTTGATTACAACCAGTGGGGAGGTTTTTTAATCCTGATCCTGTTTATTCTTATGTTTACCGGAGGCACTTCAGGTTCAGCAAGCAGCGGCATAAAGATCATCAGGCTTCTTCTTTTAACAAGGAATTCAAGA
>JBGOXH010000245.1:0-4394 GCA_041479075.1 Bacteroidia bacterium
AGATACTTATATTAACATTTCAAACTAACTTATCAACATGTCCCTAACCCCCAAAAAGAGATGTGTATAAAGGGTAGTTACGAAGTAGAGAGGGGGAAAATAAGGGGGTGAGTACATGTGAACAGAGAAGGTTTGGCATGAGGTCAATCTTTATTTTCTTTATCTTTGCCAACTCGATGGAAAACCAGGTTAAAATATCGGAGCACGACCAAAAAGCAAAAATCGGAGCTATGTTCGACGATATTGCCGGCAGGTATGATTTTCTGAACCATCTTTTATCATTCGGAGTCGACAGGATCTGGAGAAAAAAAGCAATAAAAGCAATTTCAGAAACACATAAAAATTCAAAGATAATTGATATTGCATGCGGTACCGGCGACCTTTCAATAGCTGCATTAAAGCTTGATCCTGAGTATGTTAAAGGAATTGATATCTCTCAGAAGATGATCGATTTAGGCAGAGAAAAGATTATTAAAAGCGGCATTTCTGATAGAATAGAACTTATAAAAGGCGATTCTGAAAAAATCTGTTTTAATGATAATAGTTTTGATGTGGCAATGACAGCTTTTGGTGTCAGGAATTTTTCAGAACCCTTGAAAGGCCTTGCAGAAATGAAAAGAGTTATAAGGAAAGGCGGTCTTATTATGATCCTTGAGTTTTCAAAACCTTCAGGTTTTCTTTTCAGACAGATTTACTCTTTTTATTTTCTGAAAATTCTCCCATATATAGGGAAGCTGTTTTCAAATAACAGACAAGCATATAGTTACCTGCCATCATCGGTTATGCAATTTCCCGATAGTCAACAATTTATGGATATAATGAAAAGGGCAGGTCTTTCAGAAATAAAACAAAAAAAGCTTTCTTTCGGCATCGCAACCATTTATACAGGTTTGAAGTTATAAATGCAATAATATTTATTCATAGCAGTTTATTATCTTGTGATTTTAAATAAAAACCGGTTGAAAAAAGGAAATTTGTCCATATTAGTTGCAATTTGTATTCTGCTCATTCCTTTAAATCTGTCCGGACAGAAACAGAAGCCAAAGAACAAATCATGGTACGATGATAAGCTTCTCCATTTCGGTTTCAGCCTTGGTTTAAACACAATGGATTTTAATATTACCCCATCACAAACATATCTTGCAATAGATTCTCTCTATCCTGAAGTTTCAAGGCTAAATCCGGGAATTAATATTCAGATAGTGATGGATCTTCATCCTGTTAACCATTTTGATATCAGGTTTCTTCCCGGGGTTTCATTCGGGCAGAGAAATGTAAGATACTATAAAAACGGGGTTCTTGTAAACGAACACCAAAGACTCGAATCATCTTTTATTGAGGCTCCTGTCCTTATAAAATATAAGGGTGACAGGCTGAATAATGTCAGACCGTACCTTGTCACCGGATTAAATTTCCGGTACGACCTGGCAGGTAAAAAAGAGTTTGATGAGGACAAACCCATCTACATAAGGCTCAAACGGCCAGACCTTTACTATGAACTGGGAGCCGGACTGGATTTTTACCTGACCTGGTTTAAGCTGTCAATCGAGCTAAAAATGTCGAACGGGCTATTCAATATTATTGCCGATGAACCGGCTTCGGGACATGAGCAATTTCGCAATTCAATAGAGAAGATGAAATCCCAGATGTGGATTGTTGCCTTTCATTTTGAATAACAATGCCGGTACAGGTTCAGATCAGTCTTAGTCCCGAAGCAGCAGCTGACGAAAAAGCCATCCGAAAAATCTCCGGAACCCTTGCAAAGCTATATCCTTCAGATATTTCAGGCATCAGAGTTATCAGACGATCAGTTGATGCAAGACAGAGAACAATCAGAATTAATCTTACTGTGGAAGTTTTTTCCGGCAAAGAAACTGCGGTCCCTTTTATTAATCCATTTGTGTCAAGAGATGTTTCAAGGGAGAAGGAAGTTATAATTGTGGGAGCAGGTCCCGCTGGATTATTTGCAGCTTTACGACTGATTGAGCTTGGTATCCGTCCTGTGATAGTTGAAAGAGGCAAGGATGTATCAGCTCGCAAAAAAGATATTGCCCGTATAAGCAGAGACCATATTGTCAATCCGGATAGCAATTATTGCTTTGGAGAAGGTGGAGCCGGAACTTATTCAGACGGCAAGCTCTACACTCGCTCAAAAAAGAGAGGCGATAATTCACGGGTACTTGAGCTTTTATGTTTTCATGGAGCCAATGATAATATCTTATATGAAGCACACCCTCATCTGGGAACAGACAAACTGCCAGGGATTATCAAAGGAATCAGGAATTCAATTATTGAAGCAGGAGGCCTTTTCCTGCTGGAAAAAAGAGTAACGGATATTCTGACTGAAGGTTATTCAATAAAAGGTGTAATTGTTTCAGAAAATGAGAAATTATTTTCTTCACATGTCATTCTTGCTACCGGTCATTCAGCCCGTGATATTTATGATATCCTCAGGACACATAAAGTTAAAGTCGAATTGAAACCTTTTGCGATGGGTGTACGGGTGGAGCATCCCCAGGAACTGATTGACACGATCCAGTATCACGGCAATGCAAGAGGAAATTATCTTCCTGCTGCATCCTATAATCTTGTAAAACAGGTAGATGGGAGAGGTGTATATTCTTTTTGCATGTGCCCGGGCGGTTTCATTGTTCCATCTGCAACATCGCAGGAAGAGGTAGTTGTAAACGGAATGTCACCTTCCGGACGAAACTCTCCATTTGCAAATTCTGGTATCGTTGTTGAAATAAAAATGGAAGACGTTATGAAATACAGGGGTCACGGAGACTTCTCCGGACTGCAATTTCAAAAAGAGGTTGAAAAAGATGCCTGGATCAACGGAGGAAAGACACAAAGTGCTCCTGCACAACGTCTTACAGACTTTGTTTCCGGCAAGCTTTCTTCTTCCCTACCTGAGGTATCATACTTTCCCGGTACTACCTCTTCGCCAATGCATGACTGGCTGCCTCTATCAATAAGCAAGAGGTTAAGGGAAGGATTAAAGCTGTTCGGATCGGTAATGAAGGGATTTCTTACTGACGAAGCAGTTGTACTGGGTGTTGAATCTAGAACCTCTTCACCGGTAAGGGTTCCCCGTAACGAGGAAACATTGGAACATATCAGTGTTTCAGGATTATATCCATGCGGAGAAGGATCAGGTTATTCAGGTGGTATTATTTCATCAGCAGTTGATGGAATGAGGGTAGCTGAAGCAATTGCCAGAAAGTTATCCTGATTGATCTCCTCTCACCCTCTCACATCTGTCTCCCCCTGCTTCTTGTAAATTCTGAAAATATCACTGAGGCTGCCATGCTGACATTCAGAGAATCGATTCCTGATTTTGCATCAGTCATCTTAGGGATCATTATCTTATCAGTTATAAAAGGCAGCAGCTCTTCAGAGATTCCTTTTGATTCATTTCCCAAAAGAATAATTCCTTGATTACCAAGCTTATGTGAATAAATTGATTCTCCTTCAATCAGAGCTCCATATATTCTTATCTTATTCTCTGAAGCTTCTTCAAACAGTTTGACAAGGTCGGTATAAAACACATTCACGTGAAGGATTGCACCCATGCTTGCCTGGATAACTTTAGGATTATAGACATCGGCACAATCTTCGGAACAGTAAATGTTTTTGATACCAAACCATGCAGCAGCCCTGATAATTGTTCCAAGATTACCCGGATCCTGTATAAAATCAAGTGCGACCTTAAGACCCATTTTAAGATCTGCAAAATCCATTTTTACTTCCGGCATCTCGATAACTGCCAGCGCGTTATGTGGTGTTTTAAGCGAACTGATCTTTTTCAGCTCATCATAACTTGCGGGTATAATTTCTCCAATTCCTTGTTTGTGAAACAGAGGAAGAGAATTCAGGAATTCTGGTTTGGCAACCAGTATCTTTACTGCAACCTTCGCTGCAAGAAACTCTGTTACAAGCTTATCCCCTTCAATGACATATAGTTTTTCCTCCTCTCTTACCTTTTTCTTTTGAAGGGATATAATGAAATTAGCCTTGTTCTTGCTTACCATGATAAGTATTTTAACCTGGAAATCATAAAAAATCTTGTTTACACCTTTTCTTGTCTTGAATAAACCCCCTTCCTATACCCTCCCCCAGGGGGGAAGGACCCTTTCAGCCTTTCCCCCTTGGGGGAAACGGGAAAGGGGGTATTCTGAATCTTAATATTTGATATATTTGCGTAATTCTTTTAATGCAAAATTTGAAAAAAAATATCTCAAATAAAAATATTTCTTTTCTGAGGTCTTTTCTTCAATTAATTATTATAATTCTATTATTATCATCGTGTAATCCAACTAAATATCTTCCACAAGGAGAAACTCTTCTCGATGAGACTCATGTTATAATAAATAAGGAAGGAATTAAAAAAT
>JBGOXH010000199.1:0-5342 GCA_041479075.1 Bacteroidia bacterium
AGATTGCTTCATAAAGACCCAGAAGCTGAACGAGAGTGAATTTTTCAGGAAGAAGTTCAAATCCGACAGGTTTAATCTTTATTTGCATCTGAAGTTCACTCAGAGCTTTCCGGACCATTGAAGGATGGTCAAAAATAAGCTTAGGAAGATGGGTTATTGACTGCCAGTGTGCACCATTTTGCTGCGTCACCTTAAGATCAATATCTTTTGTCTTAATAAGTGCCCAATAAGCTGCTGAAATTACTCTGGCTCCGGGGTCCCTGTCGACATCACCATAACAGAAGAGCTGTTTCATGAAAACATTTTTCAACCCTGTCAGGCTGAAGAGAACCCTGCATGCCGCAACATCAAGGCTTTCACCTGGTTCAACAAAACCGCCGGCCAGCGACCATTTTCCCTTTGCAGGATTAAAGCTCCTTTTAACCAAAAGAAGCTTTATCTCTTTGTCATAAATATCATATCCGAAAATGATACAATCGACGGCAACGAAATACTTTGTATGCTTCGAATAGAGTTTCATATAATACTCTTGTTTTGATTAATTCGCTTGTCTGTAATTAGCTCTTAATCAATATTTTAAACTATTATTTAATACCATCTGAAATGTGATAGAATACCTCATTCCATCTCAGCTCTTTCCTGAAGTCGGCAATATTACATCTGTCATTGATATGAACAAATTCGATTCCGAGCATTCCGGCAAAATCTTCAAGATATTCATAGTCAACTGCTGTACTGAATCCTGTATGATGAGCTCCTCCTGCCAGTATCCAGGCAGCTGCGCCGGTTTTCAGATCGGGCATCGGTTTCCAGAGCACACTTGCAACCGGAAGTTTTGGCATATCTGGACATTTCACAACCTCTACATCATTTACAATCATTCTGAATCTGTTGCCAAGATCGATCACCGAGACATTTATTGCTTTTCCCGGAGCAGTTTTGAACACAAGTCTGGCAGGATCAGCTTTGCCTCCTATTGAAAGCTGGTGAACTTCTACTGCAGGCTTGCCAAGAGCGATTGAAGTACATACCTCAAGCATGTGTGCCCCGAGCACTTTCATTCCTTTCGGATCGAAATGATATGTATAATCTTCCATGAATGATGTTCCGCCTTTCAGTCCGTTCGCCATAACCTTCATTGAACGGACAAGTGCTGCGGTTTTCCAGTCACCTTCAGCACCGAAGCCATATCCTTTCGCCATCAGTCTCTGCACTGCCAGCCCCGGTAATTGTTTCAGTCCGTGAAGATCTTCGAACGTGGTAGTAAATGCTTTGAAGTTACCTGCCTTGAGGAATGATTCTATTCCGATTTCAATTCTGGCAGCTTCATTCAGCGTTTCTGAATTTGCAACTGCTTTTGTCATTTTATAATCGGAACCATATTCAGAAAGCAGCTTTTTAATGGCGGCCGGTGAAACATCATTCACAGATTTAACAAGATCACCGATGCCATATCCATAAACCGAATATCCCATATTCATCTGGGCGCTCACCTTATTGCCCTCAGTAACAGCTACATCGCGCATATTGTCACCAAAGCGTGCAACTTTCATATTAAGAGCATCGTTGTAAGCTGCAGCAGCTCTTATCCATACTGCAATGCGGTCGATGGCATCTGCATCCTGGTAATGTCCGACAACAACTTTCCTGTTCAGCCTCATTCTTGTTCCTATGAACCCGAACTCCCTGTCGCCATGAGCAGACTGGTTGAGGTTCATGAAATCCATGTCGATTGTTTCCCAGGGGATATCCCTGTTAAGCTGAGTATGAAAATGAAGGAAAGGTTTGTACAGAACTGATAGTCCTTTTATCCACATTTTAGCAGGTGAAAAGGTATGCATCCATGTTATCAGCCCGATACAGTTTTTATTATTGTTTGCAGCTGAACAAAGTTCGAAGATTGAATCGGGTGTGGTAAGCACCGGTTTAAAAACTATCTTCTGAGATATTTTTGGTGATTTATCCAGCGCAGCTGCAATTTTGGCTGAATCTGAAGCGACCTGCTTAAGTGTTTTAGGGCCATACAGATGCTGGCTTCCAGTCACGAACCATATCTCCTTACTTTTTAATTTATCCATGTCTTTTATAACTTAAATCAATAATCACTTTAATTTTTATCCTACCAGAAATAAATATAGAATGCCACACAAGCTCCAAGTACTATAAGCGAAGTAATAATGTCAATAGCACTCCAGCTTTTACGCGTTTCTTGAACCTGTTCAGGGCTTTGTGAGAAATAAGTTAGTCCCTGTAATTGCTGTTCGCTGGCTTTTGGAGTAAAGAAACTAATTATAACCATCAATAACATTGTAAAGAAAAACAGGCCTATACAGAAATGGAGCCAGTTGATATTTAGCACAGTAAAGATACCTGAACGGAGTGATGGATCCGTAATCAATTTTTCTGCGATCTTATCATAGTGTGAACCCGGATCAAAAACCATTAAGCAAAGTCTGAAGAGACCAATCAGCGCTCCGACAATTAATCCCCACTGACCAGCTTTTGGAGTAATCCTTTTGTTGAACACACCGAGAATAAATACAGCAGCAATAGCCGGTGCAATAAGCGATTGGACTTTTTGCAGATATTCATAAAGCACCGAGCCAATACTTTTCATTATAGGGATCCAGATTAAACCTAATATAACAACTGCTATGGTTGCAATGCGTCCGATAACAACCAGCCGATGTTCACTGGCATTGGGACGATACTGTTTATAGAAGTCAATAGTAAATAAGGTTGCGGAGGAGTTAAAGTGTGCAGCAAGGGAAGTCATCAGAGCAGCAATAAATCCCACAACAACAACACCCTTAACTCCCATTGGTAATAATTTGCTTACTAAAGTACCGTAAGCTTCATTATTGTCAGTAAATACAAGGACCCCCTGAGTTCTTAAAGCAGCAGCAACCATACCAGGAATTAAAAACATGAAAACAGGGAGGATTTTAAGGAATCCTGCAAAAATTGTCCCTTTACGAGCCTGTGTTAAATTCTTTGCAGCAAGTGCTCTTTGCACAATATGCTGGTCAGTACACCAATACCACAAACCGATAATTGCAGCACCAAAAAATACACTTACTCCGGGGAATTCATTATACCATTTATCAGCTTTATCAAAATGGAACAGGTGCATGTTGGTAGCACCATGATCGCTTGAGAGTTCTACAACCTTCTGCCATCCTTCAATAAGACCTCCACCCCCAACTTTGATCAAGCCCAGAATCAGGATAGTTATAGCTCCAATGATAAGAATAGGGGTTTGAATAACTGAAATGGTCATAATACCTTTCATACCACCTAAGACAGTAAATATCCCAGTTAAAAGAACAAGTCCAATTGCCCCGTACCAGAAATCGATACCAAGTACTGATTGAAGGAAAATACCACCGGTAAATGCAGTTACAGACACTTTTGTCAGAACATAACTGATTAATGTTATAATTGAAAGAGCCGAACTTGTACTCGGGGTATATCGTAATTTAAGGAACTCTGGCATCGTAAAGACTTTACTATGCGAATAGAAAGGGACAAATACCCATCCCAGAATCAAGATCGCCCATCCATGCATTTCCCAGTGGGCCATAGCCATTCCGCTTGATGCACCAGCGCTGGCAAGACCAACGAGATGCTCAGAACCTATGTTTGCTGCAAAAATTGCTGCACCTACTGCTAACCATGTTTCACTGCGGCCTGAAAGGAAATAATCACTTGTATCATCCTTTTTGTGTTTTATTACCCATAGAACAATCCCAATAAGACATGAGAAAAATAAAACAAGTATGATCCAATCTAATGTCGCCATCTTATCAGTCTTATCAGCCAGTATGATCCAATCTAATGTCGCCATGTTAAATGCTTTTAGTTAATAATATATTACCAGATTATTTTATACTAATGCAAAGGATATTTAAGGATATATCTAAGCCAAATAAACAGTATTTCAATCAAGTTTTCGTTCCTTACAAATCTATAAAAATATTTTTTTAAATGTAAAATATACACTAAAAAAATGGTGATCGCCCCCTGCCGCTTCGCGGCCTCCCCCTAAAGAGGGGACTAAATCTCTGTCCTTCAGGCAGTTCCTGTTATATGTTTGTGCATTAGCCCCCTTTTAGAGCCTGTCCCGGTCCGCCAGCTGGCGGATCGGGAGGGGTTGGGGGGCTCCAGATTTTAAGTGATTCCTGGATAAAATCAATGATTTTCTGATTATCTTCTTTCCCGATTCCTGATACTTCAAACGGTTCACCAAATTTTATATATATTGGTTTATGTCGATCGATAGGACCTATCTCCTTTATTATTTTTCCCTTCCCCCAGTAGTCTGTTTTCACCGCGATGGGAACTACTTTCACACCAGCTTTTTTTGCCAGTTTGACACCTAACGAATTAAAATCTTCAGGTTTAAATTCAAGGCTTCTTGTGCTTTGAGGGAAAATAACAATTGAGATTCCCTTTGACAATAACTCCATACCTCCGTTCATTACAGCTTCAAGGTCTTTCCTCGGGTCGGTTCTTCCGACAATGATCGGATCCCTTGATTTCATCACATCACCAAACAGAGGATGCTTAACAAGACTCTCTTTAACTACAAATGTTACCAGCCGGTGCGGAGCAATCAGTCCAGGGAGAATCATAGTTTCAAGAGTGCTCATGTGATTGGCTATGAAAATAACCGGCTCCGGGGTCTTGGCAATATTCTCCATTCCAGTAATATGGAACATCCCTCCGGTTTTTTCAATAAACCTGAAAATATAATAAGATGAATCTGCCCATAATTTATCATCGTATATGCCGCTTCTTGCCTGCTTCCTTGATATGAAAACTATAATTGCATACTTATATATAAAGTATAGCCGGTTATTCAACTTGAACTTTTCAAGGATATTTAACTTCTCTTTTACAGGAGTATCGTATTCATATGATTCAAAATAACCCTTCTGTGTCATTTATTCCCTTTTTTACAATTTGCAAATTACTGCCACCGTAAAGTTAATTTTCATTTAATTAATCAGCAACATTTTAACACCTCATCAGGAGTATATAAAATATTGGTAGTAAATTTAACCATTCATCTTAAAAAAATCAACCGGGATATTTTTATGAAGCTCCCTATTCTTGATTCCATAGTTTTTTTTGTACTCACTTTAGGCAACATAATCCTGGGAGCAAGTTTTTATTTCCGCAATAAATCATCGGATCAGTTTACTTCGGGCGGGAGGAAGTTACCACCATGGGTAGTAGGCTTGTCAATATTTGCGACTTTCGTAAGCAGCATCGGTTTTTGCAGCGGGAATGAGCACCGTTTTAACGAGTCTTAATGGTACAGCTACAATAATCTTAAC
>JBGOXH010000339.1:0-2678 GCA_041479075.1 Bacteroidia bacterium
AAACGAGTTGTTTCCACCAGCCCTGATCTGATAAACCAGAAAATTCAGGTTAATTTTCACCTGGAATGGGATGAAGATGATAAAATAAAATGTGATGACTGGAGTGTACCAATGAGATTTTTTTTCAGATATGAATTAGAACATCTCATTGAAAGGTCAAAATTTAAGGAATACAAAATATGGGGCGATTATAAAGGGAATGATCTTAATCAGGAATCTAAAGAGTTTATAGTCGTTTGTATGAAGAATAATAAATAGCTTTTAAACTGTAAAGAAGCTTTTACTATTTAAAAGCAATTTTCCATTTCTTTTCATGGCTGCCCCTATCCGCCAACCGGCTGACAGGGGCTTTTTGTTCTGTTAATTAACGTTAAATCGAAATGGCTGTCAGAAAGGAGGCAGGCAAATTTGTTATCTTGCAACAACAAAAAAAGAAAAAATGAGAACATTTACAGCTGCGCTGCTGACTTTTTTTCTGTTATCAGGTTGCAGCACCAGTGAGGAAAGTCTGATAAGACGGGCAGAAAAAATACACCGAGATTATCTTACTGTCGATACCCATTGCGATACACCAATGAGCCTCATGGAATCAGGCTTCGACCTTGGAGAGAAACATGACAAAGGATGTGTCGATCTTCCACGTATGAAGGAAGGCGGCCTTGATGCTGAATTCTTTGCTGTATTTACCGGCCAGGGTCCCAGGAATGACTCTGCTTATAATAAGGTTTATCAGGAAGCTCTTTCAATATTCGATTCTATCCACAAAAGCATCGAAAAAAATTCAGCTCTTGCAGAGATTGCTCTTTCACCTGAAGATGCTTACAGACTTAAGAAAAATGGGAAGATTGCAGCATTCATCGGAGTTGAAAATGGTTATCCTGTTGCAAACGATATTACCCGGGTTAAAAAATTCTATGACCTTGGTGCCAGATATATAACTCTTTGTCATTCAGCTAATAATGATATATGTGATTCTTCTACTGATCCTGACGGTCCTGAAAATAACGGCCTGTCTGAGTTTGGTAAAGAAGTTGTTAAAGAGATGAATCGCCTTGGAATGATGATTGATGTATCTCATATTTCAGATAAATCATTTTATGATGTTATTAAAGCTTCCAAAGCACCTGTAATCGCATCGCATTCTTCATGCAGGGCTTTGTGCTCAAGTCCCAGGAACCTGACTGACGATATGTTGCTTGCATTAAAATCAAACGGAGGCGTAATTCAGATTTGCATCCTGAGCTATTATATTAAAACTCCTGAGCCAAATCCGGAGCTTGATGCAAAGATCAAGGAGCTTCGTGATAAATATGGTGATTTCAAAACACTCACGGATGAACAGAAAAAGAATTACAGAAATGAAAGATGGGAAATCCAGAGCAAATACAGAAAGCTGGCAACAGTATCAGATGTCGTTGATCATATCGATCATGTCGTCCAGGTAATTGGAATTGACCATGTTGGCATCGGAACCGATTTTGACGGAGGGGGAGGAGTCGATGGCTGCAGAACAGTTGCTGAAATGAAAAACATAACAATTGAATTATTACGCCGCGGTTATTCAAAATCCGATATCGGAAAGATATGGGGAGGGAATACAATGCGGGTATTCAGCGAAGTAGAAAAAATAGCCGGTAAATAAATTTTTGCTTTATTAATAAAGACAGGCATCAGTTTTAGATTCATGTACTCACCCCCTCAACCCCCCTCTCTGCGTTGCAAAGAGGGGGGAGTTAACATGTTGTATACTAAACAATTCCCCCTCTTTACGAAGTAGAGAGGGGGCAAGGGGGTGAGTACATGTATAGCCAGGTAAAGTATAGTTACAGTTTCACTCTTGAAAATCTTAACATTTTTATAAGCCAGTCGGGCAGGGGCTTAGGTTCTCTTTTTCGCAGATCAAGATACCATCCTATCTTCTTCAGAATTGGCAGCTTATGTGTCTCAACAAACTCGATTAGTGTTCCGTCAGGGTCAGTTATATATGAAAAATGGCCTGCTGCTTCGCCCATATCGAAACTATTGCCTTCATGACTGTGTTTACTGTCAACCGCAAATGGATGACCTTTACTATTGCAATACTCCTTCAGTTCATCCATACCATAGATATCGAAACAAAGGTGGATGAATCCCGGATCGCCCCAGAAACGGCCTTCATAGACTTTTCTCCCCGGTTTATCACAAGAGCAGATAAGCTCCATATTGCTTGGTCCGAACAGTTTGCTGAAAGGCCCGCTAAACGGTACTGAATTCTTTAGCAGAATCCTCCGGAGCTTTTGATTTCCGCCAGGCAGCCCGGAAAGATCAGGAAAGAATCCGGTCGAATCATAAACAACCTCATCATAACCAAGGATTTCTGAATAAACAACTCTCGCTTTTTCAATGTCGGAAACACCTATTAAAACACCATACGAAGCGCCGGTCTCTTTTTTCTCATTCATAAACCATCCGTCACCTTCAACAATCTGAAAAATATTACCGTACGGATCTTTCAGAAAGAAGCTCTTTTTCCCAGCGGGATCCTCAGAAGGTTCACTCAGGAGTCTGGTGTTATTTTTTCGATAGAATGAATATGCTGGGGTGATATTCCTGACTTTTATTTTGCAGGCAAGAATTCCAAGGTCGCCAAGTTTAAGTTCTCCATTTATCTCCACCGGCTCTCTGCCTTTATACTGCCA
>JBGOXH010000268.1:0-3891 GCA_041479075.1 Bacteroidia bacterium
AGCTGATATTACACTAAGTGTTGTATGTGTAACGAATAGAGCGATTGCAACACCTGAAAATGCAAATGGTATTGAGAACATAATTATAAATGGCATTTTAAGTGACTCGAATTGAGAGGCCATTATCAGGTAGACCAGAATCAAGCTTATAACCATCAGTAATGCGATATCCATAAAAGATTCCATCTGTTCTTTGATGGCTCCTGAAATTTGTACCATAACTCCTGAAGGAAGTTCTGTCTGGTTAATAGCTTTCTGGACTTCAATCTGCAGGTCGGTCAGAGATCGCTTATATGGTGTAAATGAAACTGTTACAATACGCTCCTTACGTTTATGCTGTATACTGGGAGGTGACCAGTACTCTTTTATCTGGGCAATTTCTCCGAGCCTTATTATCTGTCCTGCCGGATTTGAAATCCCTATATTTTCAATATCAGTCAGTGTACTTGTTGAACTTCTTTTAAACCTTACAACAATATCATACTCGTCGCCAAACTGTCGAAGCTGCGTTGCAGTCAAACCGGCTACCCTGTTTTTGATAACATTAGATACCATTGCTGTATTAAGACCGTTTGTGATCATTTTATTCTGATCAAGAATAATCTGTAATTCAGGTTTTGATTTGTCGCGGCTGATAGTGACATCTTTGGTCCCTTCCATTTTTTTTATCTTGGCCGCCAGTTCCTTAGCAACTATATTGGTTTCAGCAAAATTATAACCGTAAACTTCTACATCGACTGTGCTTCCTCCAAAGCTTCCCATATTATCTGAAGTGCTGAGAGTGAAGTCGATAAT
Organism: Bacteroidia bacterium; assembly: GCA_041479075.1. GTDB lineage: Bacteria > Bacteroidota > Bacteroidia > Bacteroidales > VadinHA17 > LD21. The sequence goes on from JBGOXH010000268.1 coordinate 796, forward strand.
TTCAGGAAATTTTGCCAGGTCGGCTCTCATTTCCTCTGTTATTTCAAAAACTGATTTCGTGCGCTGTTCGATTGGCACAAGCCGGAGACTATAGCGGATTGAATGTGTTCCGCCGGCCGTAAAGATCGATGCAAAACCGCCCTGGTCATCTGCACCTGATGAGGTTGATATTATATTGATCTCAGGGTACTTGGCCTGTAGAAGTGAATCAATCCTGTTGGCAGTAGCAATTGTCTGGGCAACTCGTGTTCCGGTCTGTAGTTCAACAGTTCCTGTTATTCGTGATTCGTCAGCTTGCGGGAAGAATTCAGTATCAATAATTAGGAACAAGCTCATTGAACCAAGAAATACTATAGAAGCAAAAATTACTACGAAAGTTTTATGCCGAAGCGCCCATCTTATTGTTTTTTCGTAAAAACTATCCATCCAGTTAAGGCCCTTTCTTATGCTTCCGTCGTAGGTCCAGAATTTTGCATCTTTTTTGATTGGATACCATTTGAGCATAAGAGAGCTCAGAGTCGGTGTAAGTGTTATTGCAGCAAAGACAGAGGTTACGATGGTTATGGTTACAATCATACCCAGCTGCTTAAAGAGAACACCTGTCAGTCCTTTAACAAATGTCAGGGGGAAGAAAACAGCAACAACAGTCAATGTTGTTACAATAACTGCAAGCCAGACTTCATTTGTTGCATATATTGATGCTTCACGCGGTTGGCTTCCCCTTTCAATATGTCTTGTTATATTCTCCAGCACTACAATGGCGTCGTCCACCACCATCCCTATCGCTATCGAAAGAGAGGTAAGTGATATGATGTTTATTGATTCTCCCGTGACAAACAGGTAAATGAATGCCACAATAAGCGAAATTGGTATTGTCAGTATAATAATAAAGGTAGCTCTCCATCTGCCAAGAAAGAAAAGTACAACCAGAATGACGAAAATACCGGCGAACATCAACGTTTCTGTCAGGTTGCTGATTGAATCCTTGATAAATGTTGCGCTGTCGAAAAGCTTATCGATCTTGACATCAGGCGGCAGATCTTTTACAAGCTCTGCAAGTGATTTTTCAACTTCTTCTGTTACTTTGACAGTATTGCCGCCCGATTGCTTCTGGACGAACATTGCCATTCCTTTTAGTCCGTTGATCTTGGTGTCAAGTTTTGATTCACGCACCGTGTCTCGGACTTCGGCTACATCTTTAAGATAAACATTATTCCCGTTAAAGCTGCTGACAACAATATTCTTAACAACTTCACTTTCAGGAAATTCACCCTGTATACGCAGAGGATAATCGGTTTGTCCCATTTCGATGTATCCTGCCGGCATATTCATGTTTTCGGCTCTCAATATATTCCCTATCTGTTCAATTGAAAGGTTGTAAGCTTCCATTTTCCGTGGATCAACATCAATGTAAATCTTCCTGCCAGGTACTCCTGACAATGCTACTGATCCTACGCCTTCAATCCTGTTCAGAGGATTAACAACCTTTTCATTTAATATTTTTTCAAGTCCGTTATAGCTTTCCTTTGCTGTGATAGTATAAAAGACAATAGGCATCATGCTTGTGCTGAACTTGATAATTGAAGGTTTCTCACAATCATTTGGCAGATAACGTTCAACAAACCCGAGGGTGCTTCTTATGTCGTTTGATGCCTCATCGAGGTTTGTTCCATACTCAAATTGCAGAAAGAGTACGGATATTGCATCACTCGATGTGGATGTCAGTTCTTTAAGATGACTTATTGAGTTTAAGGAATTTTCCAAAGGTTTTGTCACATTCGCTTCAATATCTGAAGCACTGGCCCCTGAATATGTAGTATATACCACAACATAAGGCAGTTCCATTTCTGGGTAAAGATCAATAGGTAACTGGACCAGAGAATAGATCCCCATGACTATCAGGGCAACAAATATCAGGATAGTTGTTACCGGTCTCTTTACGGAAGTACTGTAAATACTCATTTTTTTATAATTGAAATTCTGGAAATTACTTCGTTACTTCTAACTTATCACCGTTAATAAGCTTTGCCTGGCCTTCAGAGACCAGCTTGTCGCCTTCCTTAATATTGTCTGAAATGATTTCAAGCTGGTCATCAAATCGTTTTCCAAGAATGACTTCTATTCTTTCAGCAATGTTATTCTTTTCAAGGAAAACATACCTTGTGTTGGTGCCCTCCTGAATCATAACTGTACCTGCCGGAACGACAAAAGTCTCAACCTCACCCAGATACATAGATACTCTTACAAACATTCCAGGTTTAAGCAGATCATTTCTGTTAGGAAGCTCAAGTTCAGCAATAAATGATCTTGTTCCTGAATTAACAGTTGGTGCTATACGGTATACCGTAGCAGAGAAAGTTTCGTTTTTATAAACATCAACTGCAACGTTAGCTTTCATACCTTTTTTAATAAGCGGATAATATTGTTCCGAAATGCTGACATTAATTTTCAGCGGATTGATCTGCATAACAGTTACCACGGCAGCTCTTCCGGATGTTGTCGTCGGAGAACCTGAATACATTTCACCATCTTCAAAGTATTTCCCTGTAACAATTCCAAAAAATGGTGCTCTTAACAATGTATTCTGTTCCATGAAATCGACATTGGTTTTTGTAACATCATACTGGGTTTTCATCTGGTCGTACTGTTGCTGTCTTGCACTTCCAGCTTTTAAAAGCGTGTCTAGCCTTGAAAGGTCTTTTGCAAGGCTTGCGAGCTGAACTTTCTGCTGATAAAGCTGGGTACGGTCCATAAGGAAAAGATTGTCACCTTTATTAACCTTATCACCTACCTCAACATATATTTTTTCAATTCTTCCGGGTATCGATGGTGCCGCATTGACTTCTTCAAAAGGAAGAATTGTTGCAGTATAATCGATTGCCCTCGCGATTTTTGTTTTTGCCAGCGTCATTACCTGAACAGGGATAGCTGTTTTCTCTTCAGCAGTTGTGCCACTCAGTGAAGTGGCAGCTTCATTTTTATTTTTTGATGAACAGGCTGAAAGGATCAGTCCGCTTACCAGTATTGCCGAAATTGTTGTTGTGTATTTCATTATCTTGTTTATTAAATATTTCTGGATTAATTACATGTTATTCA
>JBGOXH010000282.1:0-3675 GCA_041479075.1 Bacteroidia bacterium
CTGAGCGCAGATTATCAAAGTTGGGAGAATTATAGACCCTGGGAATTTCATCAGGATAAAGATTGGTTCCGGGAATTTCAGATGAATGCAATTCAATCACTTTTTTCAGGCATTCCAGCGATTCTTTTTTCTTCCCAAGCATGGCATACCATTTAGCCACATAAAGATCAGCTGCAGGATTGTTTTGTTGCCATCCAATCAGCCAGGTAAGTATTCCATTAATTCCTGATTTGTTATATTCTTCTTTTAAAATATTAGCTACTGGCATTGTAAGTGAGTCTCCGAGCATATATTTCTGAATAGCTTCTGCAGCTTTTAAATCATTGCCCTGCCTGACATAAATTTCAAATTGCATTAAATAAGCATGAACAAAATCCGGATTAATTTCCAGTGTTTTATTATATGTATTTAATGCTTCGTCGAATTTACTTTCATTGAAAAAATACAATGCACTGGTTGCATTTATAGCTGTGGAAAACGGATCGAGTTCGAGAGCCTTGTCAATTTCCAGCCGGGCATCTTTATTATTTCTTATAATATCCAGCAACTCTGAATAATACTGATGTGCATTTGCATTGTTTGGATTAAAATCAGTGGCCAGCTTTAATTCTTTTGCAGCTTCATCCCATTTCCAGTCGCTCCAGCATAAAAGAGTTCCAAGGATTGCATGCGCATCAGCAAGATTTTTATCAATATCCAGAGCTTTAAGAGCATACTCCTTTGCTTTTGAGTATCCCTCTTTCCTGGGATACCATCCCCACCAGGCAAGGATAGAATATGCATCAGCCAGTCCGGCATAAGCTAAGGCATATTCCGGATCTTCTTCAACAGATTTTGAAAAATATTCTATGCTTTTTTTCAGTGCATCAGCTGTTCTTTTATTCCAGAAAAAGCGGCCCTGCAGATAAGAATTGTACGCAACGGGATTATTTGTCGGAGCTTTCTCTATTTGCTCTTTTTCTTCAGGTGTCAATACTGCTTCCATCTTTTCAACTATCTGTTTTGCAATGATGCTTTGAAGTGATGAAATATCTTCCCATTTTCTTTCATAAGTCTCACCCCATATGTGATTATCTGTTAAGGCATTTACCAGGTTGACGCTGATTCTGACCTGGTTTTCAATTCTTTGCACACTACCTTCAATCAGATAATTTACATTAAGCTCTTTCCCTATTACAGGAATTGTTTTTGCGGTTTCCCTGTATTGCATTACAGAAGTCCTTGACCGTACAACAAGCTCTTTGATTTTATAAAGCTGCATAATTGTTTCATCAGTCATTGCTTCCCCGAACCAGTCATCTTCTTTATTCCCGCTCAGATTTTCAAAAGGTAATACGGCTACAGATTTTTCAATATGCCCGGTAGATTTACACAATTTTGGAATGAATACGATTCCCAGAACAATCAAAGCCAGGAGCAAAACAGATTCTGCAAAAGTTTTTGTTTTTGAACTCACAGGTTTTAAAGGTTCTGGTTTAACAGCTTCTTCCGATATATCTGCAATCTGACGATCGGGATTTTTTATTGCAGCTATAATCTCCTTAATGGCATTAGCCACCTTGTTGATCTGATCTCGATAGAATGTTTTGTTGATATTGTCCTGTGGATGATCTTCATGTGCGCGTAATGGTCTGTTAACCCCGGCTGATTTATAAATAAATTCTATACTTCTGAGAATGCCTCCCAGTTCATTCTCCAGCAGAACTTTATCATCCGGATCGAGGTCATGGATTTTTATTGGAAGTATTCTGCTTGCAACATTACCGTTTACAAGTTTAATATCTCTTCCAAACTGATCTTCTTTTGTCATTTTATTGAAGGCACAAAACTCATGTTGCCAGGCATAACTCTTTGAATCGCAATAGGTTTGAGAAATAATTGGAATGAAGATCAGACATTTCAATTTGCCTTCCAGACTTTTATCTACACTATGCGTTTCCAGCAAACCATCATGAGGATTCTCATCAAAATAAATCGATATGTCTTCCTTGAAGGTCGATTCGAGTTCGGTCTTCAGAGCCTCAATGAATTCACTCACCCATCTGTCGCCTTTATTGTCTTTCTGGCGGTAGCTGATAAAGATGTCGTATTCGTAGCCGGGGATAAGGCTTGGCATGCTAGCAGTTCATTTTGATAAAGTTACGAAAGCGTTCGACATAAGTCAAATAAATTTTGAAATGGAACTAAAAAGATTGGATTCAATTGCCGTCCCGCATTGGCGGGACGGTTAAAGTTGACTAATATAGTAGGGACTTTAGTCCAAAGGATTTAATTGGGCTAAAGCCCGCAAGATGAGAGTGCTTCTGAACCGTTGGCTAAAGCCAACGGTAATTAACAGACCGCCACTACGTGGCTCAAAACCATCTCTATGTGCTTCATGCTTCAAACAGTTCGTCGCTACGCGACTCAAAACTAACTTCGTACATTTAATCCTATTCATACTACATTTAAGGTTCATTTATTTGTAACTTTAATGCAATATTTTCAAGTCGCATAGCCAGAAGAATAAACAGTGATGGAAGAAAAAGTGCTTTATAAGATACATGTAACGGGACGGGTTCAGCGGGTTGGATTCAGATGGAGTACTGCAAATGAGGCAATAACACGGGGCATTACAGGTTATGTCAAAAATTTATCTGACGGGAGTGTTTATATCGAAGCTGAAGGATCGAGGGATCAGCTGAATGTATTTATTAAGTGGTGCAGAGATTGGCCCGGACCGGGTTATGTTGATAGTGTAAGCTCGGAACTTTTTTCTCCTGTTAACTATGAAGATTTTAGGATTGAACATTAATTGTAAAGGATTGAAATAGAAATAAATAACTCAACAAATGAAAACAGACAGAAGAACATTTATTAAAACAGGTGCTATGGCATTGGCTGGAACGGCTTTTATCAACAGTTCAATATTTGCTGCACCAAAACAGAAAGGGATAGTTGGTTTGCAGCTATATTCCATCCGTGACGATATGACCAAAGATCCTCTTGGCTCACTGACGCAGCTGGCGAAGATGGGCTATGTTTATGTAGAGCATGCTAATTATGTTGACCGTAAATTTTATGGTTATTCATCATCAGAATTCAAAAAAGTTTTGAATGACCTGGGATTGAAAATGATAAGCGGTCATACTGTTCTGGGCAAAGAGCATTGGGATGAATCAAGAAAAGATTTTACTGACAGCTGGAAATTTACTGTAGAAGATGCTGCCACTCTCGAGCAAAAGTATCTTATCAATTCATGGATGGACGAAAGCATAAGAAAGAGTTACGATGTTTTCAAACATTATATGGAGATTTATAATAAATGCGGTGAGTTGTGCAAAAAATATGGGATGAAATTTGGCTACCACAACCATAATTTTGAATTCAGTGAAAAGCTTAACAATGAACAGCTGTTTGATATAATGATGAAGAGTTTTGATCCGGATCTTGTTGTAGTACAATTAGATATCGCGAACCTTTATAACGGAGGTGCAGTGGCTGTTGATGTTGTAAATCAGTATCCCGGTCGTTTTGAAAACATTCATGTTAAGGATGGAATAAAGGTTACCGGCGGAAATGAACAATATGAAAGCACAATTATCGGAGATGGAATAGTTAATGTCAGGAAAGTACTGAAATTGTTAAAAAAGACCGGAGACACAAAAGTTTATATCATTGAACAGGAGTCGTACC
>JBGOXH010000259.1:0-4076 GCA_041479075.1 Bacteroidia bacterium
AAACTCTTCTGAGGTCCTGCTGCTGAATGACTGTCTTACCATACTCTTTTTCAAATTCCTGGGCACGCTTCCCGAGTATATTAAGATCGGGATCGCACAGACAAACAACCTCGGCATCAGGCTGTTTCATAAAGCCGTCAATATGGTTTGTACCCCGGCCATTGACACCAAGTACCGCAACCCTTACCTTGTCATTTGTACCAAAAACACTTGCTGGAATTATTGTTGGCATCGAGAGCAAAGCGGCTGCACCTGCCGACTTCTTAATAAAGCTTCTTCTTGATTCCTTTTTTCTCTCTTTCATAAATCAATATAATTTAATATTAATGATCAGATTGACGAGGGAAGATAAGAAAATATTTAGCAGGATATTCCGGCTGCTTTTTATTTAAGAATAATTAAGTTTTTTTAACTGTTAAGATTACGCTTTTGCACTGATGTAAATTGCCTGATTTTTCATTTATCTTTGAACTTCTTATAATCAATATTAAATGAGTCCTGAATACAATTAACAAAGGATGAGCAGTTTAAATGGGAAAATAATGGTCTGGTTTTTTGCCGGTGGCGAAACAAGAGATAATAAATTCAATGTTTTTACCGGATCGTTTATAAGGCTCATGAAACAAATACTGGAACAAGATTTCGATTACATAAAAGGTATCTATTTTACAACCCCGATGATGAATGTGGCATGGGCTCTGAACAATTCCCAGAAGCCTATTATTAATCCGGGCAAAAACAGAATTATTGATGTTGCCTTCAGACAGTTAATATCGAATAGCTATAGTCCTGATACTCAGCTAATTATTGTATCATCAAGTACCGGAAGCGTAATTGCTGCCCAGACAGCATGTTACCTTTCTGAGAAGAACGAAAATAACCTGCTGTTCAAAAAACCTTTTCATCTTGCCCTGGGTTCCACCATGATATCTACACATTCAACTCTGTTCAAACAGCTGATCCATTATCAAAGTAAAGGATATATTGGCAAACTGATCCATAATGAACTTCAGGATGAAGGCGACAACTCAACAGGAGCCGGCAGCACTTCAAGATTCAGAGCATGGCTTAATGCTATTGGACTTATGGCACCTTACCTTTCATGGAAGCACAAAGGACCATCATTTCTGAACACACATCCTGAAAACGGTCATCTGCACAGGAAGAGATCCCAGACAGTTCAGAAGGCTATTGATTATATTCATGTTATCCTGATTAAACATCGTCTGGCCGGAGACTACTATCTTGAGAGGGCAAAAGCTGTAATTGAGAATGAACTAGCCTGTTAGTACCCCTTCTTTGAATTCCATGTACTCACCCCCCAACCCCCTCTCTACTTCGTAAAGAGGGGGAGTTAACTCATTGTATAACAAACAATTTCCCCCTCTTTGCGATAGCAGAGAGGGGGAAATCCTGAGCAGAGCGAAGGAAGGGGGTGAGTACGTGAAACTTTATTTTACCATAAAATCCAGGAGCGGTTCATCTTCAAGATATGCAATAAGGTTATCATTTTTTTTCAGAGGGCCAACTCCTGAAGGTGTTCCGGTAAAAATCAGATCGCCTGTTTTTAATGTAAAAAATTTAGAGATATAAGCAATTATCTCATTGATACTGAATATCATATCAGATGTGTTTCCCTGCTGGACAATTCTATCGTTTATCTCAAGGCGGAAATTAATATTGTTCATATCCCTTACAGAACTTACAGGGACAAATCTTCCTATAGGTGCTGCACCATCAAAGCATTTCGATAATTCCCAGGGCATTCCAGCAGCTGAATTCCGGTTTTGAATATCACGGGCTGTAATGTCAATCCCAAGAGTCACTTCATCATAATAACGATGTGCGTATTTTGCCGAGACACCTTTTCCAAGTTTAGATATTTTCACCACAATCTCAACCTCATAGTGTATCAAGGCAGAGAAACCAGGGAGAAAAAAGGGTTTGTTATTTTTTAAGATTGCCGAGTCAGGTTTCAGAAATACTACAGGCTCTTCAGGAAGAGGTCTTCCGATCTCCATTGCATGTTTCCTGTAATTGAGTCCTATACAAATGATTTTCATTTCAGGTATGTTTATTTCCGAAAGCCCTAAGCTTGATCTCTGTCAGGATTTTCTTTGTATAGAGGGGGAAATCACCATTCATCATCCACGCATAATAAGAGGGCTCTTCCTTAAAAACTTCTTCTACAAGCCTGCCCTTATGTTTGCCGAAATTAAACCTCTCAGCTCCATTTTCATCAAGAATAATTCTTCCGGCAAAATCGATACTATTATTAAAGGAGCTGAATTCTGCAAGCTTCTCAACATCGTTTTCAAGATCAGCATACCTGTCGAGCTGAGATTTAAGCACCTCATAGGTAGCAGCAGTATCGGATTTTGCGCTATGCGCATTTTCCATGTTTTTCTTACAATAAAACTGATAAGCTGCAGTAAGCGTCCGTTGTTCTTTCTTATGAAATATTACCTGGACATCGATATATTTTCTTTTTCTGAAGTTGAAATCAGTATTTGTTCTCAGAAACTCTTCAGCCAATACGGGAATATCAAACTTAATAGCATTGTATCCTGCAAGATCGCATCCCTCAAGGAAGGCTGCAAGGCTCTTTGCTATTTCCTTAAATGTCGGAGAATCAGCAACGTCGCTGTCCGAAATACCATGTATTTCCGTAACCTTAGGAGGTATAGGCATTTCAGGATTGACCCTGGCGGTCATCCATTGTTCTTTTCCGTTTGGACTGATTTTCAGAAGAGATATTTCAATAATACGATCAGACGAAACATTCAGGCCTGTTGTTTCGAGATCGAGAAATACTATTGGGCGTTTAAGCTTAAGGTCCAATTATCAGGCATTTATCATCATAGGCATGAGGAGCATGAGAAGATCTTCAGCTTCATTTTCTGTTTCAGCCGGCAGGAAAAGACCTGCACGGGTAGGATCAGCGAGCTCAATCATGACATCCTGTGAAGCGATATTGGCTAATATTTCGAGAAGGAAAACTGATTTAAATCCAATTTCAATTTCTTCGCCTTCATACTGGCATTTAATCCTCTCATAAGCAGAAATTGAAAAATCTATATCCTGTGCAGAGACCATAATCTGGTTTCCTTTAAGCTGCAGCTTAACAAGATTGCTTGCCTGGTTGGAGAAAACCGATACCCTCTTCAGAGTGTTATAAAACTCAACTCTGTCGATAGTGATCTTCCTTGGATTATTCTTTGGAATGACTGAGTTATAATTCGGATAATTGCCTTCAACGAGACGGCAAACCACTTTATAATCGTTCAAATTAAAAAATGCATTTTTATCATCAAATTCAACGGTGAATGGTCCTTCTTCCCTTGGAAGGATATTTTTCAGCAGTGAGGCTGGTTTTTTAGGCAGAATGAATGATGCGTTATCATCGGCATGAGCATCAGTTCTCTGGTATCTTACAAGCTTATGGGCATCAGAAGCAACAAATGTTATTTTATTGGTAGAAGCTTCGATGAATATCCCGCCCATTACCGGACGAAGCTCGTCATCAGCAGTGGCAAAGAGTGTTTTATTTATTCCGGCCAGCATCACATCCGCATTGATGGTGAACTTGAATTTCTTATCCTTTTTAATAGCCGGCAATGACGGGAAATCAACACCATTTTGTCCCACAACATTGAACTTGCCATTTTCCGAACTTATGACAACTGCCATAGTATCGAGGTTAATATCAAAAGTCAGTGGTTGTGCTGAAAACTCCTTCAGTGTATCAAGTAGGATCCTGGCAGTAAGAGCTATCATTCCATCGCCCTCGGTGTTTTCAAGCTTCATCCTTGTAATCAGCGTAGATTCAAGATCGGAAGCAGTAATTTCAAGATCATTCCCGCTGAGATTAAACAAAAAATTATCAAGGATCGGTAGAGTATTTTTCGAGCTGATTACCCTGCTAATGGCCTGCAGATGACCAAGAAGTTCAGTGCTGGATACAACAAATTTCATAATGTTAGAGGTTTAAGTTGATTTTTCTGTTTTCTAATTTAATTATTTAACTGTAAATGAATGAATTGAAACGTTATTGGCTTTCAATTCTCAGGTATCAA
>JBGOXH010000304.1:0-3264 GCA_041479075.1 Bacteroidia bacterium
CCTCCTTCTTACAAAAAGCGAGCAGTATGATAAAGCCGGAGCAATGCTGCAGCAATTGATACAGAAAGAACCTGCAAACAGCAAATATTATTTCTTCCTTGGAGAGAATACCCTTCTGGAATATTTTGCTGATACAATTTCCAACTCCCTTACCATTGCCACAAAAACTGCAAAAGATATTTACCAGAAAGGTGTAAACGCTAACTCCGGCGATCCTCTTAATTTTGTTGGTCTGGCAAAAGTGGCCTTTTATCTTGATGATAATAAAACTGCTGCCGATATGCGTGCAAAAGCAAGAGGCCTTCTGCTTCCTTATAAAAGCTTAAAGAAGATTGTACCTCCGGCCAAAGATTATGCATTTGCGCTTGCAAAAATTGCCGAATCATATATAAAAGATGGAGAGGTTGATACCACTGTTGCACTTCCTTTAATCAGACAGGCAATTAGTATTGATTCTAAAAATCTTGAAGTTTATCTTATTGCAGGTGATATCTATAATCTGGCAAATGATGGCACCAATGCTATAAAAAATTATAATATGGCTCAATATGCAGATCCAAAATCGCCAACTGCAAACATAAAAATTGGCAATGTTTATGTAAGGGGTAAAAGTCTGTCGGCTGCTATTCCTTTTTTCGAGGAAGCTATTAATCTGGATGCTAACTATGCTCCGGCTTACAGGGAGCTGGGACAGCTCTACTACCTTGCCGGCAGGCTCGAACAATCCAAGGCAAACTTCAAGAAGTATCTTGAACTGACTGAGGGTAATATACCGGCTAAAACAAGGTATGTGAATGCCCTGTTTTATGCCGGCGATTATGATGAAGTTATTAAAAACGTGGAAGATATACTGGCGGTTGATAAATCGAGGTCATATATGAACCGTCTTGCAGGATATTCATACTTTGAAAAGAAGAATGCCGACTATACCAAAGCTTTCGGGTATATGGAAGAGCTTTTCAAAACTGTTTCTCCTGAGTTGATCTTATGGAAAGACCATTATTACACTGCAAGGATTCTCATGAAAAAGAATCTGGGTTACCCGAAGCTTCTTGACGAACTGTCGGCTGCCGAAAAGCAATTACAGAAAGATAAGAGTAAATATTCAGCTGCATCAGCTGCTGACAAACCGAAGCTAAAACCGGCTCTTGACGAACTTACAGCCAAAGTCGCAAAAATGAAAGCTGATGTTGCAACCAGTGAAAAAGAGATCGACAGAGGATTCCGGGAATATAACAAAGTTCTTGAAATGAAGCCTCAGGACAGAGGTGTCTTAAGTGAAATGGCGAGCTACTATAATACATTCAGACTGTATGATAAGGCTGCTAAAACAATGGGAAAACTAATCGATCCGACCAAAGATGATTTCGACGCATACATGCGGATAGCAAGAGCATTTTATAACGGTGAGAACTATAAGTCGGCCGATTCTATTCTAAATGTAGTTCTGAAGAAATCGCCTAATTACCTTCCTGCTCATCTTCAGGTTGCCCGTACTTATTCAAAAATGGATCCTGATTATAAGATGGGGCTTGCCCGGCCAAAGTTTGAAAAAGTAATAGAAATAGCTAAGAGTGACTCGGTCAAAAATACTAAAGAAATGATGGAAGCTTTAGGGTATCTTGGTTACTATCATATGAACAAGGAAAGCTATGCTGCTTCTAAATCTTATTATAACAGGATGATCGCACTGGACCCGAATAATAAAGAATATAAGATCAGCGGATACAACGGATTGGGATCACTTGAGTCAAAGATGGCAGGTAATGAAAAAACGCTTGAAGGCAAACTTGCTATTCTTGCAAGGGCCAGTGATGCTTATGAGAGAATATTAGCCCTTGATCCTCAAAACGCATATGCAAAAAGAAGTCTGAGCTGGGTTCAGGAATATCAGGCATCTGTGAAAAAAGGTATTAACCCCAATGAGATAAAAGGAGTTGTTAAAGATGCAGCTACCGGAGCAGTTATAGCTTATGCTTCGATCAGGGTCAAAGATACTGCTGCTGAGAACCTTACTAATTCGAAAGGTGAGTATAAATTTGAAATTCCCCAGGGTTCTGAGGTATTGATTATCAGCGCTAAAGGATATAAGGCACAGGAAATTCCTATAACAAAATCCAGGATCTACAATGTATCTCTTTTGAAATAAGAAAGATTTAAGGAAACAGTAATTACGAATCAGAAATTACAAAATAGAAATTTCAGATAGGGTAAAGCGAGATTAAGAGGGTCTTTTATATTGAAGATTTTAACTGAACTGATCAAAAGATTAACAATATTTTGTTCACTGTTGGAAATATACATTTGAAAATATATATTTGCAAATTAATAAATTTTAAACCTAAACAAATCGATAAAAATGAGTAAACAAGGAAGTTCGTTCAAAGATGCGTTGCAGAATATCTTTGCAGCAAGTGCTATTATAATAGCTTTTATTGTGTCCTATATCTTGTTCAAGCAAGTTATGGGGAATCCTATTAACTTCGAGGGAAATAATCCTGCTATGTCTCCTAAGGAGCATAACTACCTTGGGATTATATACAAAGGTGGTTTTATAGTTCCGATTCTTATGACCTGCGTATTAGTGCTTATCATTTTCATTGTTGAAAGGATAATCACCCTTTTGAGAGCAAAAGGAAGAGGCAGGTTAAATACATTTGTCCACAATCTTCAGACCCTTCTTGCTGAAGATAAAATTGAAGAAGCTATGGATGCATGTGACAGGCAGAAAGGTTCGCTTGCCAATGTTATGAAAGCAGGTCTGTTACGATACCGTGACCTGCAGCACGATAAAGAACTTGAAAAAGATCAGAAGATCCTGTCAATCCAGAAATCATTCGAAGAGGCTACAGCTCTTGAGCTTCCGATGCTTTCAAAGAATATGGTTATATTCTCAACTCTTGCATCAATTTCAGTGTTGATCGGTCTTATCGGAACTGTACTAGGTATGATTCGCGCATTTGCCGCTCTTGCACAGTCAGGCGCTCCTGATGCTCTTGCACTTGCAACCGGTATTTCTGAAGCTCTTGTTAATACAGCTTTCGGTATCACAGGATCTACCTTAGCAATTATTGCATTCAATTTCTTTTCATCAACAATTGATTCATATACATATAAAATTGATGAAGCAGGTTTCAGTCTGACACAGAATTTTGCTGCTTCTCTAAGGTCCAACTAATTTAAAATTTATCTTTTGGTCTAAATCTTTAATAGAAAACTAAAATGCCAAAGATTAAATTACCAACCAAGTCGCCCCGAATCGAC
>JBGOXH010000349.1:0-2525 GCA_041479075.1 Bacteroidia bacterium
AATCACTAACTGCGGTTATGACACACCCTCAGATCCTTATGTTGAAGTTATTCTTGATCAGAATATAAAAGGCGAACAGTGCGCTATCCATACCTATAGTAAACTGCTGGATATCACCAGGGAAGCAGATCCTGTGACCTATAATATTATTCTTACAATTATCTCACAGGAGGTCGAACACGAGGAAGATCTCTCTGCACTGAAGGAAGACCTAGAACTAATGCTTGCAAAAAGGAAATGAATAAATTATAAAACAATATATGATGGAAATTACATTTGATGGCGGCAAAGTTGTTACGGCTCATTCACACGGCCATATTATCAGAACTGATCAACCGCTTGACAGCGGAGGAGGCAATTCTGCTCCTGCTCCTTATGACTTGTTCCTGGCTTCTATCGGAACCTGTGCCGGGATTTATGTAAAATCTTTTTGCGATAACCGCAAAATTCCGACCGATGGAATTAAGATAATTCAGACATCTCAATACAACAAAGAGACCGGACTGCCGACGAATATAAAAATTGATATCCAGATACCGTCTGATTTCCCTGAAAAATACAGAGCTTCGCTTATAAATGTTGCAGAATTGTGTAAGGTCAAGAAAACCATGGCTAATCCTCCGGTATTTGAAGTCTTAACTTCAGTTATATCATAAAAAATCTGCGAAGATCTGCCAGATCAGCGGGAAGTAAAAATATTTTCACGCAGATTTACGCAGATTAATATTTACACACAGACAATTCTGCTAAATAAGATACATGTTAATCAACTGCTCATAAAGCTCCTGCTTACCGCTGATTGTCTCAGGTTCACCGCTTTTAACAGCAATATCTCTTAGCATCGATAAAGTAAGCTTCCCATTTTCAAAATCCTTACCCGGACCTTTGTCGAATGTTGCATATCTTTTCTTTCTCATCTTAAGATAATCGGTCTCTTTCAGGACTTTATCTGCAATCAGCAAAGCTCTGGCAAAAGTATCCATGCCGCTGATATGAGCAATGAAGATATCCTCGATATCAGTTGAATTACGCCTGATCTTTGCATCAAAGTTGATACCTCCAGTCTTAAAGCCTCCAGCCTGAAGTATCACCATCATGGCTTCGGTTATCTCATAAACATTTGTCGGGAATTCATCGGTGTCCCAGCCATTCTGGTAATCACCCTTATTGGCATCAATGCTTCCAAGCAGACCTGCATCGGCAGCTACCTGAAGTTCATGTACAAATGAATGGCCGGCAAGTGTTGCATGATTTACCTCGATATTGAGCTTGAAATCCTTGTCAAGCTTATGCTGACGGAGAAAGCTGATAATTGTTGCAACATCAAAATCGTACTGATGCTTTGATGGTTCCATTGGTTTCGGTTCAACGAGGAATGTGCCTTTGAAACCGTTCTTGCGTCCATAATCACGGGCCAGAGAAAGCATCATTCCCATATGTGCAAGCTCTCTTTTCATGTCGGTATTATGGAGACTCATATATCCTTCCCTCCCTCCCCAGAACACATAATTCTGTCCTCCCAGTTCAATTGTTGCATGTATTGCATTTTTGAGCTGTGCTCCCGCATTGGCAACAACAGCGAAATCGGGATTTGTTGCTGCTCCGTTCATATAACGAGGATTGGAGAAAAGATTTGCTGTTCCCCAGAGAAGCTTAACTCCGGTTTGATTTTGCATTTTTTTCATAAGGGGTACATATTTATCGAGACGTTTTTCAATCTCAAGTACTGATCCTGAGCCTACAATATCAGTATCATGGAAACAGTAAAAGTCTGCCCCTATTTTTGTAATAAACTCAAAAGCAGCATCAAGTCTTTGTTTTATTTTATCATCGCTCGGCAAATCTTTCCATGGATGGGCATGGGTAGCATCACCAAATGGATCAGTTCCGTCGCCGCAGAATGAATGCCAGAAAGCAATCGCAAAACGAAGGTGATCTTTCATCTTTTTGCCCGATATAACCTGGTCAGGATTATACCATCTAAAGGCCAGCGGATTCTTTGAATTTTTGCCTTCGTACTTTATTTTCCCTATGCCGGGATAAAACTCTTTTTTGCCTTTGTAAATCATATCATTATGTATTTGTGTGACATTGTGTTTGAAATTCCTAAGTTAATAAACTAATTATATAGATTTCAATAAATCTTTCCATTTAGAATAGGCTGATGCATAATCTTCGGTTTTTGATTTATCGGGGGTTGTTATACCTACCTCCTTTAATCCGGCAAATGCTTCTTTTGCAGATTTGTAATAACCGCATCCGATTCCGGCTCCCCTCGCAGCGCCAACAGAACCATCAGTATTATAAAGATGAATTACTGTCCCCGTGATGCAGGATAAAGCTTCTCTGAATATCCGGCTCTGGAACATGTTTGTTGCTCCTGCTCTGATTACTTTAGGTACAATCCCGGTCTCTTTCATAATGTCGAGTCCATACCTGATCGAAAAGACGATTCCTTCCTGGGCTGCTCTGAATAAATGAGCATTAGTGTGAGTATTGAAATTTAATCTAATAATTCTTGCACC
>JBGOXH010000209.1:0-5187 GCA_041479075.1 Bacteroidia bacterium
AAAATCTATCTTCCTGCGATCGAGGGGAGTGTTGAGGAAGAATGGAAGCTATGTCTTAATCAAATTGAAAGTACCTGCCAATCAGGCTATATACCCGTAAAGCTTAATGTTTTTATCGATGTGCCTGATTTTGAATCATTTCTAAAGGCAAGAGAAAAAATCAGTCAATCGGTAAGCGATAAATTCAGCACCTGCTGCCCTGCTTTAAATATTACTGTCCAACCTCCTGAAAAACCATGGAAAGTTGCAGTCGAAGCATCATTTATCCCTTCGGGTACATTAAAAGTTACCGGGAAAATATTCAGCTCAATACCATATTTAATTATTGAATCTGAAACCGGAAAAGAGATCTGGGCAGGAGGAGTCAGCAGCTATTTGTTTCCGGAAGATACCAGGAAAGCAGCTGAAAAAGCTTTCGATCTGATGGTTGCAATTCTTGAAAACGAACAGATGTCGCTGAATAACCTGATCCGGCAATGGAACTATATCGGAAATATCCTTGACATAAAGGACGAGTATCAGAATTATCAGATTTTTAATGAAGTAAGGAATGATTACTATTCCAGATACAGAAAAGTGAAGGGTTATCCGGCAGCGACAGGAGTAGGTATGAAATATGGTGGTGTAATACTCGATTTCTGTGCTGTTGAGTTAAGTGAATCATTGAAGATAAGGGCTGTTGAAAATCCTAATCAGATTAATGCATATAACTACGGGCAGCAGGTTTTAATGGGATTGAAAGATAAAGATAAAGCTACCAAACATGCACCGCAGTTCGAGCGGGCGCTTCTTGTTGCAAATAATCATGATGCGTATCTTCATATTTCAGGAACAGCTTCGATTATCGGGCAGGAAACTATCGGGAAGAATGACATTGGTAAACAGACGATCGTAACAATTGAGAATGTAAAAAAACTTACAGAAACTGAACGGATCAATAAATTAATATCAGGCCCGGTAATATCCGTGGAAAAATATTCTTTATTCAGGATTTATATTAAGAAACAGAGTGATTTCAGGGTAGTACACCAGATCTTCAATGAACAGTTTCCAAGGATTCCTGCAATCTACATTGAAGCTGATATTTGCCGCGACGATCTTCTTATGGAAATTGAAGCTGAGGTAGAGTTGACATAATATGTTGTATTTCAGGTTTTTATAATTGATACCTATGAAAAATATTTTGCTGTTAACTATTGCAACATTTTTATTTACCTCATGCTTTCAAAAGACATGGGATAAAACAGATAACGGAATAATTATTCATCTGAAGGATAAATCAGGTAAAGGTGCAAAGCTTTTAAAGCTTGAACCGGTAAATGATCAGATTATTCATGTCATAGCATCACCAACCACGAAAATCTCAAATGATAAAAGCCTTTGTGTTGTCGGTGCCCCTTCTCAGGAGATTAAATATGATGTAACTGAATCAAATAATACCCTTTCCCTTTCTACAGCAAAAATCAAGGCGGTTGTTTCTCTGAGCACAGGACAGATTGTTTTTAAAAACTCGAATGACAAGGTACTGCTTGCCGAACCGGAAGCCGGAGGAAAATCATTCTCGCCTTTCTCTATTGAAGGCACCGATGGTTATTCAATGCGCCAGATATTTGATTCTCCGGACGATGAAGCCTTCTACGGTCTCGGACAGCATCAGTCGGAGGAATTCAATTACAAAGGACTCAATGAAAGCCTTTACCAGTACAATACCAAAGTTTCAATACCTGTTGTAGTTTCAAACTACAATTACGGCATACTGTGGGATAATTATTCACTCACAAAATTCGGTGACCCGAGAGACTATTCTCAGATCAATCTTTTCAAATTATTTGATAAGAATGGTGAAGAGGGCGGACTGACTGCAACCTATTATATCAATTCTGATCCGAATAATATTTTTATTCAGCGAAAAGAGTCATCGATTGATTATGAGAATCTTACAACGATAAAGAATTTTCCTCAAAAATTTCCTTTTTACAGATCAACTATAACCTGGACAGGTAAAATTGAACCAAAAGAATCAGGCCTTTATCATTTTAAATTATATTATGCCGGTTATACAAAGCTATATATTGATGATGAGCTGGTTGTTCCGGAAAGGTGGCGCACTGCCTGGAATCCCAATACATATAAATTCACCAGGAACATGGAGCAGGGGAGACAGTATTCAATCAGGATTGAATGGCAGCCTGATGGCGGGGTTTCCTATATCGGGCTGAAAGCTCTTAGTCCTGTAACTCCATCAGAACAAGGTAAGTTATCGCTCTTTTCAGAGATGGGAGATCAGATTGATTATTATTTCATTCATGGTGAGAACATGGATGAAATAATAAGCGGTTATCGTACATTAACCGGGAAAGCTCCGATCATGCCAAAATGGGCAATGGGCTACTGGCAGAGCCGTGAACGCTACAGATCGCAGGACCAGCTGCTGGATGTTTTAAAAGAGTATCGCAAAAGAAATATTCCTATCGACAATATAGTTCTTGACTGGTCGTACTGGCCAGTAGAATCGTGGGGATCGCATGAATTTGATCCGAAATTTTTCCCCGATCCTGCAGGCATGGTTGATGAAGTACATAAACTTCATGCTAAAATAATGATTTCTGTGTGGCCTAAATTCTATTATACTACAGAACATTTCAAAGAATTCGACAGCAAAGGATGGATGTACCGTCAGGCAATTAATGATAGTATAAGAGACTGGATTGGAAAAGGTTACATAGGTTCATTTTACGATGCATACCGGCCGGAGGCAAGAAATCTTTTCTGGAACCAGATAAAGGAACATCTCTATACGAAAGGATTTGATGCCTGGTGGATGGATGCATCAGAGCCTGATATCCTTTCAAATTCAAGCATTGATTACAGGAAAAAGCTCACGACACCCACAGCCCTGGGACCTTCAACAAAATATTTCAATACTTATGCTTTAATGAATGCGATGGCAATTTATTACGGCCAGCGGTCTGTCAATCCCGATAAACGTGTTTTCCTCCTCACCCGTTCGGGATTTGCAGGATTGCAGAGATATTCCACTGCGACATGGAGCGGAGATATAGGTACGCGCTGGGAAGACCTGAAATCTCAGATCCCTGCAGGATTGAATTTTGCGCTTGCAGGAATCCCATACTGGACTTTTGATATTGGTGGATTTTGTGTGGAAAACAGATACACTCAGGCCAGGGAGGGATCGGAAGATTTGGAAGAATGGAGAGAGCTGAATACCCGCTGGTACCAGTTTGGATCATTCTGCCCGCTTTTCAGAAGTCATGGCCAATACCCTTTCCGTGAAGTATTCAATATTTCACCCGAAGGGCATCCTGCATATAATAGCATGGTCTATTATGACAAGCTGAGATATTTCCTTATGCCTTATACCTATTCACTGGCAGGTGCAACCTGGTTTAAGGATTACACAATTATGCGTGCAATGGTAATGGATTTTGACAACGATAAAAATGTCGAAAGCATCGGCGACCAGTTCATGTTTGGCCCTTCATTGCTTGTGGCTCCAGTCTATCGTTACAAAGCACGTACACGCGAAGTATATTTTCCTGCTTCATGCGGATGGTACGATTTTTATACAGGGAAATACATTAAAGGCGGTCAGAAGCTTGAGGTTGAAGCGCCTTATGAACATATTCCTTTGTTTGTAAAAGAAGGCTCAATAATCCCGGTCGGCCCTGATATTCAATACACTGACGAGAAACCTGCAGATCCGCTTACTCTTTACGTTTATACCGGAAGGGATTGTGTTTTCACTCTTTACGAGGATGAGGGTACCAACTACAATTACGAAAAGGGAGAATGCAGCACGATTAAATTCACCTTCAATAATGAAACCGGTGATCTCACTATCGGTGAGCGTAAGGGAGAATATAAAGGAATGCTGAAATACAGGATTTTCAATATAGTCTGGGTGTCCAAAGATAATCCTGTACGATTTGAAACTGGCATTAAACCGCATTCGACAGTGAATTATGATGGTAAACAAATAATTGTTAAACAGGACTAAAACCCCCCTCCCCACCTTCCCCCAGGGGGGAAGGAGTAAAAATCTTTTCCCCCTTGGGGGAAATTAGAAATGGGGTAATTAAACATTAGAAACAGATCGTTTTATATATCCTTATAAAGAAAATCTATTCAATCAAGTAAATACTGAAAATATGAAAACAGCTCTAACCAAAATTATAATCCTTTTATTTATTCTGATCTTTACGGGATGCCAGAATGGCCCGTCTAATCTTCAGCTGCCTTCGCTCATCGGCGACAATATGATTCTTCAGCAAAAGTCAGATTCAAAAATCTGGGGCAAAGCCGCTCCGGGTCAGAAAATCTCTGTCACCCCCGCCTGGAGTACTAAGGTTACTGTTAAGACAGGCGCGGATGGTAAGTGGTCAGCGGTTATTCCTACTCCGGAAGCAGGTGGCCCTTACACGATAACGATTGGTGGCAACGATACGAGCATCGTAATAAATAATGTATTAATCGGTGAAGTATGGTTCTGCTCAGGACAGTCGAATATGGAAATGCCAATAGCCGGATGGCCTCCGGTTGACACAATAATGTATTCGGCAAAGACTATCGCTTCAGCCTCAATACCTGAAATCCGCCTCTTCAATGTTCAGAAAAAAATCTCAGGCGTACCTCTTGACGATTGTACAGGTAAATGGTTGGTATGCTCACCCGAGACAGTCAACCCCTTCTCAGCTACTGCATTCTTCTTTGGAAAAAAACTGTATGAGACACTTCATGTTCCCATCGGATTAATTGAATCTGCATGGGGAGGAACTCCTTCAGAATCATGGACTTCCCCGGATGTTCTCAAAAATTCAAATGAGTTTGTAAAAGAGATTGATGCAATGAATGAAGCTGGTCCGAAGGTTGCAGAATATCAGGCATGGCTGAATGAACATAAGCAGGTCGAAATAAAACCTGCAGGAGATGGCCAGTGGAAAGAGCTCGACTTTGGCGATAATAATCTCGCATCCCCAACTTATGATGAATCTTCATGGTCGGCAATGAAACTTCCTGGGATATTTGAAGATAGTATCGGCGAATTTGATGGTGCTGTATGGTTCCGTAAAAATGTAAATATCCCTGGTAATCTTGCAGGGAAGGATCTGGTTCTTTCACTTGGACCGATCGACGATATGGATTGTACTTATTTTAACGGGAAGCAGG
>JBGOXH010000192.1:0-5516 GCA_041479075.1 Bacteroidia bacterium
GAAGATGAATCAGCTTCAGAAGAGTCAGAGGAAGAAGAGGTTGTCAATCAGGCTGATGAAACAGAAGAAGAGGAAGAATCATAGAATTTAGTGATTAGTGAATAGTTATTAGTAATTAGTGTAAAGAGGATAGACAGATGGCTACTATAACAAGTGCAGATGTTGCAAAGCTGAGAAGAGTGACCCTTGCAGGAATGAATGATTGTAAAAAGGCTCTTGAGGAAGCTGATGGCAATTTCGAGAAAGCGATAGAAATAATAAGGAAAAAAGGACAAGCTGTTGCCAATAAACGTGCCGATAGAGAGGCATCGGAGGGTGCTGTTTTATCAAAGGTTACATCTGATGGTAAAGTTGGTGTTATGATTGTTCTGAACAGCGAGACAGATTTTGTAGCAAAAAATTCTGATTTTTTAGGTCTTGCACACAAAATCCTTGAAACGGCCCTTGTAAATAATCCTGCTAACCTTGCAGCACTTAAAGCTCTTTCAATGGATGGAAATAAGGTTGGAGAAAAGGTTGTTGAATTCGTCGGCAAATTTGGTGAAAAACTTGAAATCTCATATTTCGACAAAGTTGAAGCAGCTCATGTTCAGGCATATATTCATCCCGGGAACAGGCTTGCAACTTTAGTCGGCTTTACAAAAGCAGGTCTTCCTGCTCAGGTTTATAAAGATGTTGCAATGCAGATCGCTGCAATGAATCCTGTTTCAATTGATAAAGGTGATGTTCCTGAGAAAATTATTGCCCAGGAAATTGAAATAGGAAAAGAACAGGCACGACGCGATGGCAAACCTGAAGAAATGCTCGAAAAAATTGCCCAGGGGAAACTTGGCAAGTTCTTTAAAGAGAGCACTTTACTTAATCAGGATTTTATAAAAGACAATAAACAGACTGTAGGACAATATCTTAAATCGGCTGATAAGGAACTCTCCGTTACAGCTTTTAAAAGATATACTCTTAACCTTTAAAATAAGTTCATAGTTTGATATTAATGCGGCGCCCACGGGCGCCTTTTTTTTATTTTGTTCAAATTTACTACTCTTTTTAATTAACTTTACTTTGCCTCTCCCCAACCTCCCGCTTAGGCGGGAGAGGGGCTAAAGTTTGTTACAGAATTAACTTCCCCCTCTCCCGCTTGGGCGGGAGGGGGACAGGAGGGGGCGAGGCCTATAAATCAGCTTTTATTACCCCTATTTTTAATAATTTCTACATTATCCTATCTTTACGATAAACTAAACTGAAATATGAGATACTCAAGAATATTATTGAAGCTCAGCGGTGAATCAATGGCCGGAAAAGGAAATCATGGTATAGATGAAAGTGTGGTGGATGAATATGCACAGCAGATTATAGATGTTGTAAGAGAAAGCTGTGAGGTAGCCATCGTTATAGGAGGAGGCAATATTTTCCGTGGATTAAGTGGCTCTGAATCAGGTTTTGACAGGGTTAAAGGCGATCAGATGGGAATGCTTGCAACTGTCATAAACAGCCTTGCCCTTGAAAGTGCTATTATTAAGCTTGGAGGAAAAGCAAGAGTTTTTACCTCAATTCGCATGGAACCTGTCGGAGAGTTGTATAACAGGGATAAAGTTGTTGAGAATATGAAACGGGGAACAGTTTGCATTCTTTCGGGCGGTACAGGAAATCCGTTTTTTACAACCGACACTGCTTCAGCGCTCAGGGCAGTTGAGATAGGTGCTGATGTCCTGCTTAAAGGTACCAGGGTCGATGGCGTATATACTTCCGATCCGGAAAAAGATCCCAAGGCACAGAGATTTGAAACTATAACTTTTGAAGAGGCAATTGTCCGCAGACTGAAAATCATGGATTCCACTGCTTTTACAATGTGCAGGGAGAATAATATGCCTGTCGTGGTATTTAATATGAATACTTCCGGGAATCTGATGAAACTGATCAGCGGAGTAAAAACCGGTACTCTTATTTGTAACTGAACAGAGATTGCAATTCCGGCTATTTTATTATTTTTGTTTCACTTATTGGATTTTAAGCCAGTCTGTTACTAAAAAGAAAAGTTAATCTGATACCTGTTATATATGAACGAAGATGTTGAACTCATAATCGAAGAAACAAAGGACAGAATGCAAAAGGCCCTTGAGCATCTTGAACATGAACTCGCCAGGCTTCGTGCCGGCAGAGCGACTCCCGTACTTCTGGATGGGATAACAGTTGATTACTATGGCGTTAATTCACCACTTGCCCAGGTTTCAAATATTAATACTCCTGACCCAAAAACGATTCTTATTCAGCCATGGGAGAAAACAATGCTGGGTACCATCGAAAAAGCCATTATGGCAGCTAACATAGGATTGACTCCTATAAATAATGGCGAAGTGATAAGGATAAATATACCTCCTCTCACTGAGGAAAGAAGACATCAGCTTGTCAAGCAGGTAAGAAATGAGGGTGAAACAGCCAAAATAAGTGTACGTAATACACGTAAATGGGCTAATGATGAACTGAAACAGCTGCTGAAAGACGGCCTCCCCGAAGATATCGAAAAAGATGCTGTTGAAACAGTTCAGGAAATGACAACCGAGTTCAACTCAAAAGTTGATAAGGTTATGACATTGAAAGAAAAGGATGTTATGACGGTTTAAGGACCTCTCACGTACTCACCCCCTTCTTTACGAAGTAGAGAGGGGGGTTGGGGGGGGTGAGTACATGTAGCTTGGGAAAAGGGGTTGGGGGATGAGTCATTATTTCCCCGGTACCAGTTTTAAAATATATTTCGCAGCTTTCTTTACCGCTTCATCCGAAAATGCATCCTTATAGAATCCTTTCTCAACATACGTTTTGGTCTGCGAAAGATAAAACTCGCTTGCCGGTATTCCTGATTCACCTGTTGGTATCACTGTAAGAGATTCATCCCAGTTGGCTGTATTGAAAATGTGTCTTTCTGAAGCACCGTGAAAAGTAATAAATCCGGGCCTAAAAGAATAGGGACTTACTGTATGGTCGCTTCCACCTACACGATAAATATCTGAATTAAGGTGAAATACCTTGTCTAAAATCTGTACCGAACCCATTGGATGATCTATCCTTATTTTATGAATATCGCCCCATTTCCACTTAAACTGGTCCTCTCCATATAGGGCTGTAATTGATGCAACACAATCTTTAAAACTTTTCAAAATGATATCATCAAGCGTTTCTTTCTTTTGTGTATTGATATCATCAACCCAATTATCAGGTCCTGTTTTAAGTATCCTGTATATATAATAATCCTTTATAACATCGTATTCTTTATCGTTTGAAACTGCCAGGTATTGGTCAAAGAGATCCTGAAGTTCATCTGCAAGAAGATTTTTAATAAAGCTTATTCTGAAAAATTCAAAGATTGACGGAGCAACACGATCTGCATTCATGTCATAATCCCAACTTTTAAGAGTATCCAGAGCTGATGCTTCTATAGATGAAAGCTCTGATCTTTTATCATTAAGTTTTAGGATAAATGGGGTTAAAAGGGCTGCATAGTCGGAATGCTGATCAGTGATCATTCTTTTAAAATCATTGATAGTAAAAACTTCTTTTTCATCAAGCATTTGTCTGACTCTGTTTATTCTGTAAGGAAGAGCAAAGGCTGAACTTATATAATATGGATACCCTTCGATAACTGTTTTATTATTTGCTGAAGAGACATATCCTTTTCCAGGATTGTAACTATAGGGAAGCTGTTCGAACGGGACATACCCTTTCCAGTCTGATTCTTCAGTTTCACCATTTCTTATAAATGCTCCGTTCCCTTTTCTTATTGGAATGCCACCGCCAGTATTAAGTCCAATATTTCCGTCTACATCAGCATAGATAATATTCTGGCTGACTGACCGGAAAGTACTAATAGCTGATCGAAAATCTTCCCAATTTGAGGCTTTGTTAAGAAGGCACACGGTTCTGAGCTCATCACTGTAATCATAACCCGACCATCTCATACTCAGAGAGGCATCCTGTATATTCCTGTATCCTGAAATTATTGGCCCCCTGTGAGTATATCTGATAAGAACAGAATCCTTTTTCCCTCCTTTAATGTTTATTATTTCTTTCTTGACCACCATATTTTTCCATTCACTATTGAAATAATATTGATCCCCATTTTCAGGATTGATCTTTTCGGCAAAAAGATCAACATCGTCAACCATAAGATTGGTCATGCCCCAAGCAATTTTCTCATTATGACCGCAAACAATAAAAGGCTGTCCCGGGACTGCAACGCCGGTTACATTAAGCTTTCCGGGTATCACCTGATGCATTTGAAACCATATACCTGGAGCATGAAATTCGAGATGCATGTCATTTGAAAGAATCGGTTTACCTGTTTCGGTTCTTTTCCCTGAAACAGCCCAGTTATTGCTGCCTGAAAAAGAAACGATACCAAGCGCTTTCATTTTATCCATTGATGAAATGAATGTCATGGCTTCTTTCAGCAAAGTATCATTTATTTTAAAATCTGGAAAAACCACTGAATTAACCGCATTCCAGTCTGGAATCAGCTGAGTTGCTTTTTCAATTCCAAATTTTTGCACCAGCCTGTAATAGAAAATCTCCTCTGAAACATTGTCTTTTGCAAGATCCCATCCCATATATCCGATAATGTTTGCAATGTCTTCAAGCTTCCATAGTTCCGGCCTATATCCGAGGATCCTGAATTCCGGAGGCAGCTTTTTACCGGCAACATCAATATAGGCATTTACACCATCAGCATAGGATTGCAGATAAGATATAAAAACAGGCTCTTCATTACTTAGTACCAGTTTCGACTTGGCTGTCATTTCAAGACACCTCAGGAATTTATCACTCTCTGTCATCTTTTCACCCAATACTTCAGATAAACGGCCTGTGGTAATCCGGCGGATTAAATCCATAAACCATAGTCTTTCCTGTGCCATCACATAACCTGTAGCAAAATAAAGATCATGTTCATTTTCCGCATAGATGTGAGGCATACCTCTTTCGTCCCTATACACAGTTACTTCATTTGAGAGGCCTTTTACAGAAAGTTCCCCTTCGTACTTTGGAAGGGCGCTTCTTTTAATACTGGTAATCAGGATAAATCCTGCAATTACTACAATTAAAATCAGTGTTAAAAGAGAAATCAGGATGGTTTTGAATATTTTCATATTGACAATAATTTAATTACACTAATTTACGATTTTACCTGAAATATCAATAACTGACGCCTTTAAGTCCAGATGTACAGTTTCTGCAGATTTCTGTCATATATCTCCCTGAAAGCAAACTTTTTCTGAAGATCCTGTATTTCGGCCCGTTCCAGACTTCCCTGAATGAATCTTCATTTAAATCTCCCATAATATGATTTGCATTTTTATCAAAACAGCATGGAACTACCTTGCCATCCCATGTTATAACCGGATTGAACCAAAGTCTTGCACATCTGTTTGGAAATGAACTTTTTATTCTATATCCTCCTTTTGTTTTTTCATACCTGCTGAGTTTTTTAAAGGAAGGCAACCATTTTTCATAAGTATCGCTATTTATAA
>JBGOXH010000033.1:0-15624 GCA_041479075.1 Bacteroidia bacterium
CAGCAGGTTAATGTTGAAGAAGTAATCCTGTACGAAAGCATCCTTAAACCAACCGGTCCGGTATATAAACCAATTGGTATCTTCAAACTTTAACGGTACATGGTGCAAGGTACAAGGTACAAGGTTTGACAAAAACCGTAAACTGAACCGTGAACCGTATACCGCATACCGTGTACCGTTTTTCACACTCCTTTACCTTTGAAAACTGTTCCGATTGTGAGAAGGATGATCTTTAAATCAAACCAAAACGACCTGTGCTTCATGTAGTAAAGATCATAATCAAGTCTTTCGATCATTTCATCGACATTGGAAGCATATCCGTATCTTACTTGCCCCCATGAGGTGATCCCCGGTTTAATCTGGTGTAGTTCAGTGTATTCCTGGACTCTCTTAACAATCTGGTCAATAAAGAACTGTCGCTCAGGTCTGGGACCGACAATTGACATCTCTCCCTTAAGTACATTTAAAAAATTGGGGATCTCATCAATTCTGTATTTTCTTAAAAACCAGCCAATCCTGGTAATCCTCTCCTCATTGTTTCCTGATAATAATGGTTCTCCTTTTTCAGCATTGTAAACCATCGACCTGAATTTGTAAATTGAGAAAGGTTTCCCGTTTTTCCCGATCCTGTCCTGTGAATAAATGACAGGTCCTCGACCGGAAATTTTAATAATCAATACCAGTAAAAGCATAAAAGGACTTAAAAAAAGCAGCATAAGAAGAGCAATAATAATGTCTCCAATTTGTTTCATAATCTCACAAACACGAGCTGTATTATGCTGATTATAAGTATTTAAAGGTTCAATACCTGGCATAAAAAATCTTCACTTAATCATATGAAGATAGAGATTTTTTCTCTTCTAAAGTCTGTTCAATATTTTATTGTTTAGTTATTAAAAATCTGTGCATGTCTGCGTAATCAGCGGGGACCTTTTTAATTTCCCGCTGATACCGCTGATTTTCACAGATTAGGTCATTCCATTAAATTAGAATTTGAACAATTTATCAACCTATGACATCATTCCTGATTCCTGTTTAACAATTTTTTTATTTTTGCTCCAGCAAACCTGATGCTCCTGATTATACATGATTGATGATTTTGAGGCCAAAGGCAAAAGGAAGAAGCTTGTAGAAGAGCTTAGGCAAGAAGGGATTACTGATGAAGAGGTGCTGAGAGCAATTAATACTGTTCCACGTCACATTTTTATGGATCCTGCCTTCCTGAGCCATGCCTATGTCGATAAAGCGTTCCCTATATCATCAGGTCAGACAATTTCGCAACCTTATACCGTTGCTGTACAAACCTCTCTTCTGCAGGTAAAGAAGAGAGATAAAATTCTTGAAATAGGGACAGGCTCAGGTTACCAGGCAGCAATACTTGCAGAAATGGGTGCCAGAGTTTTTACAATAGAACGTTTCAGGGAATTATATCTGAAAGCTCAGCAAACATTGTCGTCATTGGGCTATTCGGCTGATTTTTTTTATGGTGATGGTCATTCAGGGATGTCCAAATACGGACCCTTTGACGGAATAATCATTACTGCTGCCATAAAAGAGGTACCTGATGCTCTTCTTAAACAGCTGAAAATCGGAGGCAGGCTTGTAGTCCCGTTGGGCGACAACAGTACACAAGTCATGACACTTGTATTAAGAGAAGGAGAAGAAAATTTTAAATATTCTTCTCATGGATATTTTGTATTTGTACCGATGTTAAAAGGTACTGTAAACGATAATTAACCGGGTATGGAAATAGTCAGGTTTGTATTTTCTCCAATTGAAGTTAATACCTATATATTATCAGATAATTCTGGTAAATGTGCTGTAATTGACTGCGGTTGTTATGAAAAAGCTGAATTTGAAAAACTTTCGAGATTCCTGGATAATAAAAGCCTTGAACCGGTTCTTCTTCTGAATACCCATTGTCATCTCGATCATATCTTTGGAAACAAGATGTTTCTTGAAAAATATAATATCGGGACTTATTGTCATGGAAACGAAGAAACTAACAGGAGAGATTCCATCATTCATGCAGATATTTTCAGGTTGAAAATGGAAATTCCTCCGGAACCGGCAGGATTATTAAAAGATGGAGAAATTGTCACTTTCGGAACAACAGAGCTTAAAGTGTTGTTTGTTCCCGGACATTCATCAGGGAGCCTTGCTTTTTACTGTGAAAAAGAGGGAGTTGTTTTCACAGGTGATGCTCTTTTTGCCGGCAGCATAGGCAGGACAGATCTAAGCGGAGGTAATTATGATATGCTGATTCACAGCATTAAAACCAAATTATTTGTTCTTCCTCAGGCAACAATAGTATATCCGGGTCATGGTGAATCTACGACAATTGAGAGAGAAATAAAGACTAATCCATATTTTAATTAAATAATTCTTTTAATCTTATAGCCGAATTTTTCATTTTTTCCACTTAAATAAAATTATTAGTTAATCAGTTAAAAATCAGATATATGTCATCAGAAAAGTTTGTAACACGTCACAATGGTCCCCGCGAACATGAATTACCCCAGATGCTGAAAACTATCGGCGTTAATTCACTCGATCAGTTAATTGACAAGACAGTTCCGCAGAATATAAGGCTTGATAAACCGCTAAGGCTTCCTGAAGCAATGAGTGAATATGAATATCTGAAATATTTAAAAAACATTGGTTCAAAGAACAAGATGTTTCGTTCATTCATAGGGCATGGTTATTATGGCGTTGCGCCTCTGTCGGTTATAATCCGGAATGTTTTGGAAAATCCTTCCTGGTACACATCTTATACTCCATACCAGGCGGAAATTTCTCAGGGCAGGCTCGAGGCGCTTCTGAATTTCCAGACTATGATAATTGAGCTTACTGGTCTCCAGATAGCCAATGCATCTCTTCTTGATGAGGCAACAGCAGCGGCAGAAGCGATGATTATGATGTTCAATGCAAGATCGAGAGCAGCTGTCAAAGCAGGGGCAAATAAGTTTTTCGTGGATGAAGATATTTTCAGGCAAACTCTTGATGTTATAAAAACACGATCAAAACCTCTTGAAATTGAGCTAATAACAGGTAAATATAATGAAGCTGTTTTCAATGAATCATTCTTCGGAGCATTCGTCCAGTACCCTGCTGCATCAGGGCAAATAAAAGACTACAAAGAATTTACAGATAATGTTCATGCAGCAGGAGCCCTTGTTGGTGTAGCTGCCGACCTTATGAGCCTTACGATTTTAACCCCTCCGGGAGAATGGGGAGCAGATATCGTTGTGGGATCGAGCCAGCGGTTTGGTTTGCCGATGAGCTTCGGCGGCCCTCATGCAGGTTATTTTGCAACAAAAGACGAACTGAAAAGGAGCATGCCGGGACGCATAATAGGGGTATCGATTGATGCACAGGGAAACAAAGCCCTGAGGATGGCCTTGCAAACAAGAGAACAGCATATCAAACGAGAAAGAGCTACTTCAAATATATGCACTGCCCAGGCTCTCCTGGCAACGATGAGCGGAATGTATGCTCAGTATCATGGCCCTGAGGGTCTAAAAAATATTGCTTCGCATATTTACAAAGCTGCTTGTACTTTGAACTGTGCGTTGAAGCAGCTTGGATATACTCAGAAGAATTTCATGTTTTTTGATACATTAAGAATTCAGTTGCAATCGGAAAAAGCGCAGGATGAAATTCGAAAGCTTTCGGAGGCAGCAGGGATAAATTTCTTTTATCCCGATAAGACTACAGTCAGTCTTAGCACTGATGAAATAACATCCCTGGAAGAAATCACTGTAATTATTAATGTTTTTGCAAAGGCTGCAGGGAAGGAATCTTTGGTTGCAAAAGCTTTACGCGAAAATATGCTTCTCGCTGAAAAGTTCACCAGAAAATCAGAGTTTCTGAGAGGTGCCACTTTTAACCGCTATCACAGCGAAACTGAGATGATGCGCTATATCAAGATGCTTGAAAGGAAAGATTTTTCACTAACTCATTGCATGATATCGCTGGGATCGTGTACAATGAAACTGAATCCTGCAACTTCAATGTTTGCAATGAGCTGGCCAGAATTTGCTAATATTCATCCTTTTGTACCAAAAGAACAAGCTGAGGGTTATTATCAGCTTATGGATGAACTGGGAGAAGCTTTAAAGGAGATAACAGGTTTTTCAGCCATCTCTTTTCAGCCAAATTCAGGCGCTGCAGGCGAATATGCAGGATTAATGGTTATCAGGGAGTACCACATCAGCAGGGGAGAAAATCACAGGAATGTTGTTCTTATTCCTTCCTCTGCACATGGAACAAATCCTGCAAGCGCTGCAATGGCAGGTATGCATGTTGTTGTTGTTGAATGCGATGATAAAGGAAACATCAATATTGACGATCTGAAGAAAAAAGCTGAGGAGAATAAAGCCGGCCTTGCTGCATTTATGATAACATATCCGTCGACCCATGGTGTTTTTGAAGCAGCAGTGACTGAAATGGTTGATATTATCCACTCCAATGGAGGACTGGTTTATATGGATGGTGCAAATATGAACGCTCAGGTCGGGCTTACAAGTCCGGGACGTATTGGTGCTGATGTATGTCATCTCAATTTGCATAAAACATTTGCAATCCCTCATGGTGGGGGAGGTCCGGGCATGGGTCCGATACTTACCAATGACAAGCTCGCAGAATTTCTGCCATCGCATCCAATGGTGAAAACAGGTGGCAGCCATGGAACAACTGCCGTTGCTGGAGCTCCTTTCGGAAGCGGTCATATACTAACTATCTCGCATGCTTACGTAATGATGATGGGACCTGACGGACTTACTGAAGCTACAAAATATGCAATTCTCAATGCAAACTATATTTCTGCCGCACTGAAAGACTGGTTCAAAACTCTTTACACCGGAACAACAGGTTTTGTAGCACATGAGATGATCCTCGATTGCCGCAATTTTAAAACTGAAGCAGGAATTACAGAATCAGATATTGCAAAGAGATTGATGGATTACGGATTTCATGCACCGACACTTTCATTCCCCGTTCATGGGACATTAATGGTGGAACCGACTGAATCTGAGTCACTTCAGGAGCTTGATAAGTTTATTGATGCGATGAAATTAATTTTTAATGAGATACAGGAGATTAAAGAAGGTAAAGCTGATAAAGAGGATAATGTTCTTCATAATTCACCGCATACCGTAAAAGTTATCACAGCCAATGAATGGAATCATAAATACGATCGTCAGAAGGCTGCATTTCCGGCTAAATGGATTGTCGAGAATAAATTCTGGCCTTCAGTCGGCAGGGTTGATGACGGTTACGGAGATCGCAATCTGATTTGCACCTGTGCACCGATTGACGAGTACAGAACTGAGACATTTAAACAATGACCTCTCCCTAAATCTCCCGCTCAGCGGGAGAGGGACTTAATTAACTTATATTAAATGAGGAGTAAATATTTTTCTGATTAACTTTATTCATTATTAATCAAACCTAATTATGCACAATTCATCGTGGAATGATCTGATAAAAATGATCGAGGGCAAAAAGCTGAACTATCAACCCGTCGGATTTATTATCGATAGCCCCTGGATACCTGGCTGGTACGGGATTACAGCTGTTGACTATTATACATCTGATGAACTCTGGCTAAACTCGAACCTTAAAGCTATCAGTACATTTCCGGAAACCTGGTTCCTGCCAGGATTCTGGTCGGAATACGGAATGTGTACCGAACCGTCAGCATTCGGTTCGAGGATGATATTCTTTGAAAAAGGCTTTCCTCATGCTGAAAAGCTCTTAGCAAGCCTGGAGGGTGTTGATTCACTTCCTCAGCCAAATGTAAAAACAGACGGGCTCCTTCCTTTCATGATCAACCGCCTGAAAAACAATGAGAAAGCTATCGTCAATGCAGGTCACCAGATAAGGTTTGCAGTTGCAAGAGGACCTCTCAATATTGCAAGCTTCCTGATGGGAACGACAGAATTCATGATGGCTCTTGCCATGGACCCGGATGGCTCACATAAGCTGCTGAAGAAGATCACCGATTTTATTTGCGACTGGCTGAACTGGCAAAAGGAGTGTTTCCCATCGATCGATGGTGTATTGATTCTTGACGATATAATGGGATTTGTCGGTGAAGCTGAATTCAATGAATTTGTAATTCCTTATTTCAAAAAAATATTTGCCAGCACCGGAGTAAAAGTAAAGTTTCTCCATAACGACGCAGAAGGATTAATAACAGCCAGGAACCTGAAAGAGATGGGTATCAATATGTTCAATTTCTCATTTAATCATTCCATGGGATTAATCCGTGAACTTGCCGGACCAGAAGTTATCCTGGTTGGGAACATTCCGGCAAGGGATACACTGGCAACAGGAACCGTTCAGCAGGTGGATGAAGCTGTGAAAAAAGCATTTGGAGAGATCCCTAATCATGAAAGGATCATCTGGTCGGCAGGAGGAGGAATGCCTCCCGGTGTACAGGATACCAACATCCATGCATTCATTGACGCAGTTACAATTTATTCAAAATAAATAACAATGAAAAAAACAGCATTAATCTTTTTGATTCTGCTTGCTTTTGGGATTACAGGTACATCTCAAAAGGTTCAGCTTCTTCATTTTTATGCTGAAGCCGGAGCATATCGGCGCATTAATACTCCTGTAAGCATCAGTCTTGACGGAGTTATAAAAAGCGATACTCTCGGTTTTCAGCTATATGAAAAAGTGAAAAGACAGCTAATTGAAAAGCAGTTCCAGGTCGAATCGGGATATGTCCCCAGACTTTGGTGGATTCTTGATGGAACAACTGAGGCTGGAAAGAAACGGGAGTTTTTCCTGTACAAAAATGCACCACAATCGGTAAAAAATACTATCACGACAGAAATTACAGATGATGATATTATTCTGAAAAAAGGCGACTCGGAAATTCTCCATTACCGGAAATCAGTTATGTATCCCCCAAAAGGTGTTGATACAGCTTATAAAAGAAGCGGTTTTATTCATCCTATGATAACACCATCAGGGAATGTTCTGACTAGGATAAACGCTCCCGATCATTATCATCATGTCGGGATCTGGAATCCCTGGACAAGGGTGAAAATAGGCAACCACGTTACCGATTTCTGGAATCTGTATGAAAAGCAGGGCACTGTAAGGTTTGCAGGTATCAATTCAACTGTAAACGGTCCGGTCTATGGCGGATTTATTGTAAAACAGAATCATATCGATTTCCAGGGAGCAAAGCCCGAAGAGCTGGCAATCAATGAAGTATGGGATGTGCGGGCATGGAACACTGAACCGGTTTCCGGGATAAAAGCATACCTTGTTGATCTTACAACATTCCTTTCAGTTGCAGGTAATGATCCGATTGTTTTTGAAGCTTACAGATATGGAGGCGGGATAGGAATCAGAGCAAATGCCGAGTGGAACAAAGATAACAGTACTGTCCTGACTTCTGAAGGAAAAACACGGAAGGATGCTGACGGAACCAGAGCAAGATGGACAGACCTGAACGGTGCATTTAAAGATAAAGGCAATTCGGGGATCACTTTCTTCTCTCATCCTGCAAACAGAGAACATCCTGAACCTATGCGTGTCTGGCCCGAAAATCAGAACGGCAGGGGAGATGTTTATTTTGAATTCTGCCCGATAAGACTAAAATCATGGGATCTCTTTCCGGGTAATGTTTATGAATTAAAATACCGTATGCTTGTTTACGACGGTAAAATTGATCAGGCAACTGCTGACAGACTTTGGAACGATTTTGCATATCCCCCGGTTGTTAGCATTATAAAGAAATAAGAGGTTGAGTAGGTGAGTACTTTAGGCACTTTACATTTAATAAACTAAAACCTAAGTAAAATGAAAAAATCCCTTTTACTAATAATTCTGCCTGTTTTTATCCTTGCCTCCTGCGGATCGGGAGGATCAAAGAAACAACCAGCAAAATCTGTAACACCAATGGAAAATAAATATCAGGTTCAGCTTATGACAGTCGATCCGGGCCATTTTCATGCTGCCCTGGTCCAGAAGATAATGTACGACCAGGTTTCCCCGGAGGTGCATGTCTATGCTCCGGAAGGACCTGATTATCTGCAACATCTCAATAGGATAAAAGTCTACAATGAACGTGCAGTCAACCCGACTTCATGGAATGAAATAGTATATACCGGTCCGGATTTTTTCGAGAAGATGCTGGAGGAAAGGCCGGGAAATGTGGTCGTACTTTCTGGTAACAATAAGAAAAAAGCAGAGTACATTACCAAATCTGTTAATGCCGGACTTAATGTTTTTGCCGATAAACCAATGATTATTTCACCGGATGATTTCCCGAAACTTGAGGAGGCTTTTCATATAGCAAAAGAGAAGGGGATTTTAATTTACGATATCATGACCGAGAGGTACGAAGTAACAACTATTCTTCAGAAACTCTTGTCTCAGAAAGAGGAAATATTCGGAACCCTGACAAATGGCACAATGGAAGAGCCGGCAGTATCAAAAGTAAGTGTCCACAATTTTCTGAAACTGGTTTCCGGTGCTCCAAACATACGGCCTGCATGGTTCTTTGACGTTGATCAGCAGGGTGAAGGTATTGTTGATGTGACAACACACCTCGTCGACCTTGTACAGTGGGAATGTTTCCCTGAACAGATATTGAGTCCATCGGATATTAATATAGTTTCTGCAAAACGCTGGCCCACAATTATTTCAAAGGAAGAGTTCAATGCTGTTACAAATATTGAAGAGTTTCCTGACTTTCTTCAGAAGGATGTCAGAGACGGGAAGCTGAATGTTTTTGCAAACGGAGAAATAGTTTACCAGATTAAGGGAAAGTGGGCAAAAGTCTCAGTAACATGGAATTACCAACCGCCAGCCGGAGGCGGTGATACACATTATTCGATGATGCATGGTACAAAATGTGATCTCGTTATAAAACAAGGTGCTGAAGAAAAATTTCTTACAACACTTTATATTGAGAATGTCAAAGGCGAAAAAATGAATGACTTCTCTGCAAAGCTTAAAACAGTTTTAGGGACATTACCTTACGATAGCCTGATTATAGAACCAGTCGGGAAAGCTGCCCTGAAAATAAATATTCCCAAAAAATACAGGGTATCTCACGAAGAGCATTTTGGTCAGGTTACTGCCAAATTTCTTGAGTTCATGAAAGAAGGCAAGCTTCCGGAGTGGGAAATATCCGGGATGATAACAAAGTATTTTACTACAACGAGTGCGTTGAAAAAAGCGAAGGAATAAAAATCATTATTACATTCAAACATATTGAAAAATCCTGATAATTTTTATCAGGATTTCTTTTGTAATATAAATTTCTATTATACCTTTGTGTATAATACCATATAGTATAATACTAATAAGTATAATGAAAAATTCACCATTTATTTACGGAGTAACTGTAACCAGGAAATCATTTACAAATCGTGAAAATGAGATTAAAAAGCTGACTGATAACCTATTGGGAGGTATAAACACAATGATAATATCTCCCAGACGCTGGGGCAAGTCGTCGCTTGTTGAAAAGGTTGCTGATTTGATTAAATTAAAAACCCCCAGGATCAAAGTAGTAATATTAGATCTGTTTGCTGTAAACACTGAACAGGAGTTCATGGAGAAATTTGCCACAGAAGTTTTAAAAGCTTCTTCATCAAAATGGGAAGAGTGGGTAAAGAATGCAAAAAAGTTTTTAAAAAATATTGTACCTAAGATCCAGATAAGCGTCGATCCTGTAAATAATTTCACTATTAGTTTCGACTGGCAGGAGATCAGGCAACATGGCAATGAAATATTAAATCTCCCTGAAGCAATTGCAAAACAGAAGAAAATAAGGATGATAATCTGCCTCGACGAATTCCAGTCAATTGCCGGATTTAGGGATTATGAAACTTTTGAAAAAAAGCTGAGGTCAGTCTGGCAAAGGCAAAAAGATGTCACTTATTGCATATATGGAAGCAAACGGCACATGATGTCTGAGATTTTTGATAATCCATCAAAACCTTTTTACAGATTTGGGGATATAATTATGCTGCCAAAGATCGAACGGGGAAAATGGATAAGTTTCATCTGTGACAGCTTTGCATACTCTGATAAGGTTATAAGCAATGAAAACGCAGGATTAATTGCAGATTTGATGCAATGTCATTCCTGGTATGTCCAACAGCTTTCACATTATACCTGGAACAATACACAAAAGCAAGCTTCCAAATCTGAAATCGATAAGGCTTTAAACGAATTGAAAAGTGCTAATTTGCCTCTTTATCAAAGAGATACAGAATCGCTAAGTCCAACTCAACTAAATCTGTTGAAGGCTGTTGCGCATGGTGAGCTGCAATTAACATCAGTAAGTGTTATGAATGAATTCAGACTCGGGACTCCGCATAACGTAAGCAAAAACAAAGAGATTCTGATAAATCGTGATATAATTGAAAAATCAGGGGACTCTTATATGTTCCTCGATCCGGTCTTTGAATTGTGGTTCCGGGAATCTTTTACATAAACAGATCTTCAATTACCATTGAGTACAGGTCTTCGAGCTTAATGCCTGCAGCCTCTGCCTGTTTTGGAACCAGGCTCTCCCCGGTCATTCCGGGAACAGTATTGATCTCAAGAAAATGTGGTTTATTGTCGATAATGATAAAGTCGACCCTGACAATCCCTTTACATCCGAGCAGATCGTAAATCCTGGAGCTGAGCCTCTGTACCTCCTCTGTAATATTTACCGGCATTCTGGCAGGACAAACTTCATCAGATTTTCCGGGAGTATATTTTGCTTCGTAATCGAAAAATTCATTTTTACTTATTATCTCTGTAACAGGAAGTATCAATCCTTTTGATTTGGTCTTGACAATCCCGCAGGCGACCTCCCTTCCATTCATGAAGGCTTCGATCAAAATTTCGTCACTCTCTTTAAAAGCTTTTTCAATGGCTGGACGAAGCTCTTCTTTTTTCTTCACCTTGGTAACCCCGAAGCTTGATCCGCTGTCGTTTGGTTTTACAAAGCATGGTAATCCTGTTTGTTTCACAATTTTAGCCAGATCAAGGTGATCACTCTTCCTTATTAAAACTCCTTCAGCCATTGCAATATCATAATCTTTGAGGAAAA
The DNA here is from genome assembly GCA_041479075.1 of Bacteroidia bacterium. Classification (GTDB taxonomy): domain Bacteria; phylum Bacteroidota; class Bacteroidia; order Bacteroidales; family VadinHA17; genus LD21. Next base: position 11,081 of record JBGOXH010000033.1, read on the forward strand.
GCTTACAAGCCTGCTTATTGAATGTCAATGCTGAACAAAAAGTTTTAGAGCCGGTATACGGAATTTTCAACATATCAAAATAGCCCTGCAGCAAGCCATTCTCTCCGGGAGTACCATGGATTGCAATGAAAACAGCATCGAACCTGATATGAAAATCATCAACAACAAGAGTGAAATCATTCTTATCAATATTATGAAACCGGCCCTTCTGGTCTTCCCAGTACCAGTTGATACCTCTGATAACAATTATATAAGTCATGTATCTTGAAGATAATGCTTTACTTACTTCATTAGCGCTCTTTACCGATATCTCGTATTCAGGGGAATCGCCTCCGGCTACAATGGCAATTGTTCTCATAATTAAAATATATATTCAAATTTAATCATTAGTTTGATATGAAAAACTTACACAGAGTGACACTGAGAACCATAGAGAAAAATCTCTGTATATAAAACAGTTACTTTTTATGAAAATACCCCCTTTCTTATTTCCCCCAAGGGGGAAAAGATAGATTGACTTCCCGCCTCAGCGGGACTGGGAAGGGGGTAGATTGAATAAAAAATAATCTCAAATTAGCATATATTATTAACTTTGGTTAAATTTTAAAAACTCAGAAAATGAAAAGAGGTTGTTTAATTACAGTAATAATAGTTGTTCTTATTGGACTTGTTGTGTTAGGTATAGTACTCTGGGGTACAAAGGTTTATAACCAGATGGTCACACAACAGGAAAGTGTGACAAGCCAGTGGGGAAATGTAGAAACACAGTACCAGCGAAGGGCTGACCTGATTCCAAACTTTGTAAATACTGTCAAAGGAGCTGCCAACTTTGAGCAGGAAACGCTTACAAAAGTCATTGAGGCAAGGGCAAAAGCCACACAGGTGACAATTGATCCGACAAAGATGACTGCCGAAAATATGCAGCAATTCCAGGCAGCACAGAGTGAACTTAGCTCTGCTCTTTCAAAGCTGATGGTTGTTGTTGAACAGTATCCGGAGCTCAAAGCAACACAGAATTACAGAGACCTCCAGGTAACGCTTGAAGGCACAGAGAACAGGATATCGACTGAAAGAAGGAAGTTCAATGAAGTAGCTCAATCATTTAATGCTTATATCAAAAGATTCCCGCAGAATTTCATAGCAGGTATGTTCGGGTTCACAGCTAAACCTTATTTTGAATCAATGGAAGGTGCCGATAAAGCACCCGAGGTTAAATTCTGATATTAACAGTCGTTTTAATGAAGGCCTCATCGTTTTTCACGAAGGAGCAGCAGGCTCATATAACTGATTCAATCAGGGAAGCTGAGAAAGAAACTTCCGGAGAAATCAGGGTTCATATCGAAACACGTCTTTCCGGTGATGTTCTCGACAGGGCAGCATGGATATTTAAAAGGATCGGTATGCACAAAACGGAGAAAAGGAATGGGGTACTCTTCTACCTGGCAGTCACTGACAGGAAGTTTGCCATCATTGGCGACTTTGGCATAAATTCAAAAGTGCCTGAAAATTTCTGGGATGAAATTAAAGGAGTGCTGGAAAAACATTTTCGGGAAGCAAAATTCACAGAAGGCCTTATAAAAGGAATTGTTGCTGCAGGATCACAATTAAAGGAACACTTTCCTCATCAAAAGGATGATGTTAATGAGCTTACTGACGAAATTTCATTTGATGATCAAACAGGGATAGAATAAAATGAAAAAGATTTTAAATATATTTCAGATTCTATGCCTGATCAGTTTGATTTCGGGGAAGATAACTGCACAGGATTTTCCTGAAAAACCTGTACCTCCCAGGCTGGTAAATGATTTCGCAGGATTATTAAATAACAATGAGGTCAATGCACTTGAAAATAAGCTTGTTGCATTTGATGATTCCACTTCAACCCAGATAGCAATTGTAACGATAGATAACCTGCACGGTTACGAGGTGGCAGATTATGCCCAGCGCCTGGCAGAAAAATGGGGAATAGGACAGAAGGGGCTTGATAATGGAATGCTTATACTGGTAAAGACTAAAACTGATGATTCACAGGGGAAGGTTTCTATAGAACAGGGTTATGGACTTGAAGGTGCAATACCTGATATTACATGTGCAGAGATCATTGATAATGAGATAATTCCAGCATTCAAAAACGGAGATTATTATAAAGGTCTCGATAAAGCGACAACTGTCCTTATGGCATTGGCGCGAGGAGAATTTCCTGCAGACAAGTATGGCAAATCGAAGAAAAATGATTACAGTGCTTTTGTCCCATTTATAATTTTCATAATAGTTTTCATAATAATAATGTTCATGAGGAGTGGCGGCGGGAAAAACCAGAGACATATCGGCAAAAACGGTTTGCCTCTATGGTTGCTTCTTTCAATGATGAATTCGGGCAGGAGCTCTCACAGCGGCAGCTGGGGTGGATTCTCCGGTGGAGGAGGATTTGGAGGCGGTGGCGGTGGCTTCGGAGGTTTCGGTGGAGGAAGCTTTGGAGGCGGAGGTGCAAGCGGAAGCTGGTAGAAAAGATAAAAGATCAAAGAAACAAGAAACAAATTTTTTTTGGATTGTTATAGATGGTGTCTCAAAAGTTAAAGTAACCACCCCATCCAGACGCTTCGATCGGGATACCCATCCTTTAAAAAGGAGGGGAAAGTGTTGATTTATTGTATTTTAACTTTCTTCCCGCTTCAGCGGGATGGTGCCTTCTGAGACTGACTCATCATAGTTATGTAGTTTCCCTTCCGACGATATATGTTCTCCATTTTTCAATTACCTGCTTCATATCATCTGGAAGCTCAGAATCAAAGTATAATCTTTTCCCTGTAACCGGATGATCGAATGCGAGAGATTTAGCATGCAGCGCCTGACGCGGCAGGATCTTAAAACAGTTTTTTACGAACTGCTGGTATTTTGAAAAAGTTGTGCCTTTAAGGATTTTATCACCGCCATACTCATCATCATTAAAAATCGGATGTTTGATATAACTGAAATGAACTCTTATCTGGTGGGTCCTGCCAGTTTCCAGCTTGCATTCAACCAATGAAACATAATTAAAGTCTTCTATAACTTTATAATTTGTTGTTGCCGGTTTTCCATGGCTGCCATCAGGAAAAACCTGCATAATCTTCCTGTCACGGACATTCCTTCCCACATGCCCTGTTATTTTACCTTCTGAAGGAGATGGAACGCCCCATACAAGTGCAATGTACTTCCGGTCGGTTGTTCGTTCATAAAACTGCCTTGATAACCTGTTTAATGCAAGCTCATTTTTTGCAATGACAAGGATACCTGAAGTGTTTTTGTCAATCCTGTGGACCAGTCCGGGTCTGATCTCACCAGCTGAAAATAATGGGAGGTCTTTAAAATGCCACATGAGTGCATTTACAAGTGTGCCGGTATAATTGCCATAAGCCGGGTGAACAACCATGCCAGGCTCCTTATTTACTACAATTACATCATCATCTTCATAAACAATTTTAATGGGAATATTCTCAGGGATGAGCTCAATTTCGCGCGGAGGATTCGGCAGCACTATCTGAACGATGTCGTTCGGCTTGACTTTGTAATTTGGTTTGACAGGATTATTATTTACCAGAATATTACCGGCATTGGCAGCATTCTGAATCCGTGTCCTTGATATGTTTTCCAGCCTGGCAAAAAGATACCTGTCAATCCTGAGCAATGACTGACCCGGATCAATCTTAAACCTGTGATGCTCAAAAAGCTCCTGTTGCTCAACTAATTCAACTTCAGCCATATATGCTGATTAATTAATCCTGACAAGGCGATTATACCCGATTGATCTTCCGTTCAGGTTTGCTACAACAATATAAATACCTTCGCGAAGAGAAGAAATATCAATTCTTTCGCTGAACGGGACATTAAGAAGCTGTCGTCCCTGGAGGTCGAAAACAGAAATATAAATCAGGTCTGAAACCGGCAGTTCTTGCGAGTCGAAAGTAATATAATCATTTGCAGGGTTTGGCCAGAAATGTAATTTAGTTTTGTTGCTGTACTGAATGTCATCGATTGAGGTAATAATTGATTTCCCGACAACCGGCCTGATCATAATGCTTCCTGATACTGAAGACAGGTTCCAGGTTCCATTGATCCAAAATAACTGTCTTCCTTCGTTAGGAGTATTTATATCAAAACCTGCATTTAAGAATGTCTCTGAACGTTGTTTCCATCCTACGTAAAAAATATCATCAACAGCAACCTTTCCTCGGATAAAGTATGTATAAAAACCATTTATCGATTCTGCCTGCTCGACCATTGCCCCTTCGTGAGTATACAGAACATTCCCCGGAACTCCATTATTATCGTCCCAGACTTTAAGATCAAATGCTCTCAGGTTTGCATTCTTGTAGCTGTCGTTGAAGCAGATACGAATTGCCCTCAGTGTATCCGGCATGTATGATTTAAACCGGTAGGCCACCATTGCGTTCCTCGACCCCAGTCCGCTTATCCCGTAACCTCCTTCTGCTGAACCATCGTCGAACGCGAAGTAATTGCTGAACTTCTGATAATAAACCAAAGTATCGTTTTCCTTCGGATCA
>JBGOXH010000010.1:0-21340 GCA_041479075.1 Bacteroidia bacterium
AGAAATTTGAAAGGATGAAGAGAAATAATGAGAGTTATTTCTTTGATGTCATCGAATTCGAATCGATAATAGATTATTATATTGAAATTAATAATCCTCTTAAAGCTTACGAAGCCGCTTCACTGGCTACCCAACAACATCCTAATTCCGTTTCAATCCAGCTCAGGAAAGCAAAAGTAATGCTTGATAAAGGACGAGCTGTTGAAGCGTTGAAGATACTTAAGAAGCTTGAGAATATTGAACCCGGGAACCATGAGATTTATATCGTAAAAGGTACGGCCATGGGTATGCTGGGCGACATTAATGGTGCAAGAAAGGTGTTTGACTATGCTCTTTCCCTTGACTCTGATGAAACTGCGAATATTCTTTTTTCAATAGTTTCCGTTTTACAAAATCTTAATTACTACGAACAACTGATTCCTTATCTGTTAAGGTTAATTGAAAGTGAACCAAATTTCAGGGCACATATCTACGACCTGGCTTATGCCTACGAAAAGATTGAAGATTTTGATAATGCCATAGTTTATTACCTGAAATATCTTGAGGATGAACCTTTTTCAGACAGCGCCTGGTACAACCTTGGAATAATCTATAACAAACTTGATAAGCCTGAAAAGGCACTGGAAGCTTATAACTATGCGCTTGCAGTTAACTCCCAGAATTCATTCGCTCTTTTTAATAAAAGCAATATTCTGTGTAACCTTGAACGATATCAGGAAGCAATTCCGGTTTATCATGAATACCTTGAAAATGAGCCGGAAAGCTTTGAAGCCATGACCTATCTGGCAGAATGTTATGAAAAGACAGATGAAATCATTCTCGCGAAAAAATATTATCACGATGCAATTGAACTGGCTCCGGAATATGCCGATCCGTGGTTTGGACTTGGAGTTATTGAATTGAATGCAGGGAACCCCGATGACAGCCTGATCTTCTTCAGGAAAGCAGTCCGTCTTGATGATGAAAATCCTGAATTCTGGTACCTGCTTGGCCGGGCTCATTATGTTAAAGGAGAAATTAAATCAGCGCTGACCTGTTTCAGGGAGGCGCTTAAGCTCGATGCTTATTATGATGAGGTATGGTGCGACCTTGGCAAAATAATTCAAAAGGAAAATTATACTTCGAAAGCAATTCCATATCTTGAACATGCTTACAAAGTCACTGGCGATGTGCCGGGAATCAACTACCTGTTGGCTTCGTTCTATCTTCAGTCCGGCGACCACGAAAATGCTTATAAGCATCTTTCACTGGCAGTTGAAATGGACAGTGAGCTGTTTAAAGATTTTGTTGATATGTTTCCAACAGCTTTAATGAGTGACAAAATTACCAGGCTCCTGAAGAAAAATGATCTTATCTGAAAACTGTTTTCACTTATTTTAACCCGACTATGAAAAAAGTACTTCCTTTTTTGCCAGAACGTCCTGTCAAACCGAGAGATTACGGACTGACAATGGTCATGGATAAAGGCCTGAGTATCAGAGAAGCCGAAGATTTTATGTCGGTAGGCAGCAAATACACTGATTATGTTAAGCTCGGATTCGGAACATCACTTATTACTCCGCGTTTCAGGAAAAAAATCAAGATTTATAAGGAAGCTGGCGTTGTTCCTTATTTTGGCGGTACTCTGTTTGAAGCATTCATTATAAGAAACATGTTCAAGGAATTTGTCAAATTCCTTGATAAGTATGAGATAGAGCTTGTCGAAGTATCTGACGGATCATACGATATTGAACATTCGCGTAAGCTTGAATATATCAAAACTCTTTCAAAACGGGGAACTGTGATTTCGGAAGTAGGATCAAAAAAGAAAGAGGTCGTCTATACTCCTGATGAATGGGTCGCAATGATGAAGGCTGAACTCGATGCCGGTTCTGTAAAGGTTATCGCTGAAGCCAGGGAATCAGGAACGACCGGTATTTATAACGAGGACGGCTCAATCAATAATAAGATAATCAGTGCTATATCTGAACATGTAAAGCTTGAAAATGTGATATGGGAAGCTCCTCTGAAATCGCAGCAGGCCTGGTTCGTTAAACATTTTGGAGCCAATGTTAACCTGGGGAATATTGCACCAAACGAAATCATCCCTCTGGAGTCGCTTCGCCTTGGTCTCCGGGGAGATACGTTTTTTCAATTTCTTCCGGATGATCTTAAGGAAAAAGCTTAATAAATCTACTTCCTAAGCTTTATTTAAAATATGAGAAAATTCGGTCTGATAGGTTTTCCGCTGGCGCACTCATTCTCACAAAAATACTTTACTGAAAAATTTACAAGGGAAAAGATAACTGATTGTTCTTATGAAAACTTCCCTCTGGAATCTATTGATCATCTGCCTGAACTGTTGAATGATAATCCCGATCTTTGCGGGTTGAATGTCACAATCCCTTACAAAAATGAAGTTCTTGATTTTATCAATGTTAAAGAACCTGTCGTTGATGAAATTGGTGCAGCGAACGTCTTGAAAATCAAAAGAGTAAATGATAAAATCCAAATTTACGGTTTTAATAGCGATATAGTCGGTATTATGGATTCCATTCAACCTTTTTTAACAGATAAGGTCAGGGTTGCGTTAGTTTTTGGGACGGGAGGATCTTCCGGTGCTGTCTCCTGGGTGCTGAAAAAACTGGGAATAAATGTGATTCTTGTTTCAAGGAACAGGAAACCGGGGATTATCAATTACCAGGATCTCAGCCAGAAATTATTAAGCCGGACCGATCTGATCGTCAATACAACACCTCTCGGAATGTTCCCTGATATTTCCACAAAGCCCGAAATTAACTATGATCTTCTGAATAAGAAGCATATTCTCTTCGACCTCGTTTATAATCCTGAAATCACCTCTTTTCTTAAAGAAGGGAAGGAGCGGGGATGTAAAATTATAACCGGATTAAAAATGCTATATTCTCAGGCTGACAGATCGTGGGAAATCTGGAATAATAATAATTTATAAAAAGAGAGGGGATTAATTCTAAAACCACCTCCCACCGCCTTCGGCGGTGTACTCCTCCTTTGGAAAGGAGGAGAAAGTTATAGTATTGTATTTCAATTATTTGGGGTGGTTGAAAAGGTCCCTCTTTTACTATCTACCCCTAAATCCCCCAAGGGGGACTTACTGAAAAACAGAGAGTTAAAAAGCCCCCCTTGGGGGGTTTGGGGGTGAAACATGACTTTTTCGACAGTCCCTGTCCCTGACGTTTACAGTCAGGGACGGGGTAGTTTTTAACTATTCTTACGTCGCATCCAGTATTCTGGCTGGCAGTCAATGCATTCCTGGTTCCAGTATCCCGGAGTAACATATCCACCTTCAGGTGTTTCTAAAAGGCATTCATAAACAGCAAATACAGGATTAAAAACAAGGTCGGTTACTCCGATAGTATATTTAGGCTCTTCTCCCTGAACTTCTGAAGGTATCTGTAACTCTTTCACTTCGAATTTATTATATTCAAGAAGCTGCCTGAGAAAGGCTGCCCGTTCAAGAGTTACTCCTGACTCTACAATGGTGCAACGAATGCCATCTATCTCACTTACAATATGTTTTGCATTATTGATAGCCATACTCCGATAAAATTAAACTCCGAAACTATGATTCTTAATAAATTCAAAAACGAAGCTTGCAAATCCCGTAAAAAAGATGCCGGCAACGCAAATTAAAAGAGCAAAACGCGTAGGAAAATCACTTTTGAATTTTGCAATTGGATTTTCATTTTTATTTATAAACATCGCTTTAACCACGAGGAGATAATAGTAAAGTGAAATAATCGTATTCAGAACAGCTATTAAAACAAGAAAGTAAAACCTTTTCTCTGCAGCCGCCGTGAACAGGAAGAATTTTCCGAAGAATCCTGCTACCGGAGGAATACCTGCAAGAGAAAACAAAGCCAGTGTCATTATCAGGCTGAGATTCGGATTGGTTTTGTAAAGCCCGTTATAATCATCGATATTCTCTTTTCCTGTTGCGTTGGAGATTGCTGTAACCACACCAAAAGCGCCAAGGTTCGAAAATATGTAAACTATGATATAGTAAATTACCGATGCCATTCCCAGCTGATTTCCACCAATTATTCCAAGCAGTATGTAACCTGCCTGGGAAATTGATGAAAATGCAAGAAACCGCTTCAGATTCTGCTGACGGATAGCAAACAGGTTGCCGATAGTCATGGTCAGGATGGAGGTAACGTATATAGTCTTCTGCCAGGTTATCATTATTACAGGGAAGACGCTGAAAAGAAGAACGATGAAAATAAAAAGCGCTGCTCCTTTTGATATGACGGATAGAAATGAGGTAATGTTTACCGGAGCACCTTCATAAACATCCGCTGTCCACAGGTGAAAAGGAACAATCGATATTTTAAATGCCATTCCTGAAAAGAAGAAGATAAATGCAAGAATCTGGAGGTTGCTGCCTCTGAAGAAGTTCCGGACCTCATTAAAATACATTGAGCCGGTACTCCCGTAAATCATTGATAATCCGTATAATAAAATCCCTGAAGACAATGCTGAAATGAGTATAAACTTTATACCTGCTTCTGCTGACTTGTTTTTGTAACGTTCAAAAGCAGCCAGAGCAGCGACAGGAATTGTTGCCAGTTCAAGGCCGATATAAAACATCAGGAAATGACCCGATGAAATCATAAAGTCCATCCCGATTAGAGTCGATAAAATCAGAACGAAATATTCGCTTATCTTTTCATAGTTTTCATCCTTATTGAGCCAGGTAACAGACTGGATCAATACAATCAGAACACCGACATTAAGTATATTTTTTATCAGTATGGTCAAATCTGCAGAAATGTACATACCACCGAACAGAATGCCCCGCGGTATTGGCAGAAATCCTAAAATAGTGACAAATGCAAACAAAATTATGGAGAAGAGGCTGATTGATTTCTTTTTGGCTGGATTCCAGAAGATTTCAGCGATCAGAACCAGAACAGCAGTGGCTGTAAGGATCAGTTCATGACGCATTAATGAAAAATCTTGTAAGCTCATATATCTATTTACTCAAAATAAACTTATCATTATCAGAAAGGATTTATTGATAAAATCTTTTCTATTATTGGCTGCATGCTAACTCCAATCATTGACGACAGCCAGAATGGAGCAAGACCAATTGCAGCGACCGATCCGATCAAAGTAACTGCAGAAACTTTTTCGAACCACGTTGCATCTGTATAATGTTCATAGTGTGGATCGGTTTTCGGTCCTAGAAGCAATATTGCAATTACTCTCAGAATATAAACAGCTGTTATCACAATCGATGAAACAGCTATGACGGTTACTATTCTGTGGAACAGATCCGGATGTTGGAAAGCACCTACAAAAATTGTCATCTCGGCAACAAATCCGCTTAATCCGGGAAGTCCCAGAGATGCAAGTCCGGCAATAACATAACACACTGATAAAAAGGGAATTACTTTCATTAAGCCACCCATCTCATTGATCAATCGAGTATGTGTGCGGCCATAAAGCATACCGATAAGAGCAAAGAACAGAGCTGTCATCAGACCGTGTGAGATCATCTGTATTATTGCACCGTTCATGGCTGTTTTATTCATCATAAGTATTGCGAACAATACGAGCCCGCAATGACTTACCGAAGAATAGGCATTAATGTACTTGAGGTCCTTCTGGACCATTGCACCGAATGCACCATAAACGATGCTGATTGTCGTAAGAATTATAAATAGCCACGATAATTCCTTCGCTGCTTCAGGCATAAGATAAATAGCAACTCTGAAAGCACCATATCCTCCAAGCTTCATAAGAACACCTGCATGCAGCATAGATACTGCTGTCGGAGCTGAAGAGTGACCATCCGGTGACCATGTGTGGAACGGGAATAAAGCACCGAGAACTCCAAATCCGACAAAAGTCAAAGGGAAGAATACACGCTGGGCCTGAATTGGAATTATATAGTTCTTAATTTCGAGTATATTAAATGTCCTTGCATTACCCTCGGGTGCAGAATTGAAATATATTCCAAGGATGCCGACAAGCAGAAGAGCTGATGCACCCATAAGCATCAGTGTCAGCTTCATGGCAGAATATTCTTTCGGCCCGCTTCCCCAGATACCTATCAGAAGATACATTGGTATAACGGCAAGCTCATAGAACAGAAACATTGTGAAGAGGTCGATCGAGATGAAGAATCCAAAAACACCTGTTGCAAGTAAAATCAGAGATATAAAGAATTCTTTGGCCAGAAAATCGACTTCCCATGAAGCAAAAATACCGGCAAAAACAACCAGGGAGGTCAGTGCTATCATTGCAACAGAAATTCCGTCAGCTCCAACAGCATAATGGATATTCAGACTTTTAAACCAAAGGATATCTTTCATGAAAAGCATTTCATCTTTATTGCCTCCATGACGTAAATTAAGATACCAGAGCACCAGAACAGCTGCAAGAATCAGCTGCAGACCCATTCCAATGGCAGAAACAAGCCTGACATGCCTGATATTCTTTACCAGAACAATACCGGTAATTGTCAGAACCGGGATTACAATAAACATGGTCAAAATATCCATAGTGCACTTACATTTTCAAATTATAAACTAGCGCCACAGGTAAATAAGCAGGATTGCCAGTAAAACCGCTCCTGATACAAAAGCAAAAGCATATTTCTGTAACTGTCCTGACTGAAATTTCCTTATCCTGAAGGAAACTACCTGAGTCACTGTAGCAATTGAATTCATTGTGCCGTCAACAATGTGCCGGTCGAACCATGCTACCGGTTCTGATATATATCTGAATATTATCTTCTTCGTAATGAAAAGATACAGCTCATCGATGTAGAATTTGTTATAAGCCCATTTATATCCAAACTTGAGCGCGGAAGCAAACCTGTCGGGAAGATCAGTACTCTTTTTATACATGATCCAGGCAATTGAGATACCTATAATACCTATAAGAACAGAAGGAATAGCCACAGTCCATTCAATCCCGGATTCAAAGGCCTGTCCGTTGCTTGTTACCAGTTCGTTAAACGGGATCAATCCCGAAAAAGCAGAACCTAAAGCAAGGAATATCAGAGGAATAGTCATCGTCAAAGGCGCTTCATGGGGAGTATGATCATATTGAGTCTCTTTTCCCCAGAAAATACCAAAATAGAGTCTGAACATATAAAATGCAGTCAGCCCTGCAACAGCATATTCAACTGCAAACAGGAATTTGTTATGATGAAATGCAGCAGTCAGAATCTCATCTTTACTGAAGAAACCTGAAAAAGGATAGATGCCGGCAATGGTAAGACAGGCAACCAGAAAAGTTAAATGAGTGATTGGCAGATACTTACGAAGTCCACCCATATCTGTCAGGAAGTTGCTGTGTGCAGCATGGATAATTGCACCGGCTGCAAGGAACAGTAATGCTTTAAACATTGCATGGGTGAACAAATGAAACATGGAAGCCATAAACCCAAGGCCTTCATGTCCGCCGTACCCGGAGACACCAAGAGCAAGCATCATGTAGCCTATCTGAGACATTGTGGAGTATGCAAGTACCCGTTTTATATCAGTCTGGGTGCAGGCAATGATGGCAGCAAACAGAGATGAAAATCCTCCTACATAAGCCACAACGTTTAGGGCAACAGGTGCTGCAAAAACATAAATCGGGAACATTCTTGCAACAAGGTAAACACCCGCAACTACCATTGTGGCAGCATGTATAAGTGCCGAGACAGGAGTAGGACCCTCCATTGCATCAGGAAGCCAGATGTGGAACGGAAACATTGCAGATTTTCCGACGCCACCCATATATACAAGGATCATTGACCATGTCATTACTGAAAGACCCATGAATACAGCACCTCCGGTCAGTGTAATAGCAGGTCCGTTTGGATCTGTAAGTGTTATGAAATCGAAGGTTTTAGTATAAAAGGATAACAACAATATTCCGATCAGAAATCCCATGTCTGCAAACCGTGTGACAATGAAAGCTTTCTTTGATGCTGCAACAGCTGAAGGTTTGGTATAATAAAACCCAATAAGCAGATAAGAAGAGACACCTACAAGCTCCCAGAAAATATACATCTGGAAAATATTAGGTGCGACTACCAGTCCCAACATCGAAAAAGTGAAAAGAGAAAGGAATGCGAAAAAACGTTCAAATCCTCTTTCACCTTTCATATAACCAATACTGTAAATGTGAACCATAAACGATACAGTACTGACGACTATCAACATCATTACTGAGATGGGATCAAGCAGAACGCCTAAGTCAATATGCAGCTTATCAGTGAATTGCAGCCATGTTATGTTAAAGCCGATAATAGCTTTAAAAGTCTCTGCTGCCTTTGGGGTTACAAAGAAATAGTTATAAGCTGTAATGTACGACAGTACTGTGATTATAGCTAACCCTGCGGTTCCCAGAATTCCTGATAACTTTGGCTTCAGCTTATGTCCTGCAAGCCCGAGCAATACGAACATCAGAAAGGGTATCAGCGGGATCCAGACGGTATATGAATAATTTATCATAGATATGGTTTGCAGTAAATTTTATCAGTACTTCATTTCGTTTACGTCCTCAACATTAATAGTGGTGAAGCGTCGGTAAATATTTATTATTATAGCTATTGCCACTGCAGCTTCTGAGGCAGCAACAGCAATTATGAACAGGCTGAAAAACATACCCTCAAGTCTGTCAGGGAACAGGTAACGGTTGAATGCCATGAAATTTATATTCACCGAGTTCAGTATCAGTTCTACAGACATCAGAATTGCAATAAGATTCCTGCGTGTGAGAAAACCGTAAATTCCGGTAAAGAACATTATGGCAGCAAGGATCAGAAAGTAATATAATGGTATTCCAGCATTCATCTTATTACTGTTTTAATGTTTGAGATTCTGTTTTATCAGGACCACCTTTTTTAGCGATTACAATTGCTGCAACCATTGCTGCAATCAGCAAAATGGAAATAACTTCGAATGGCAGTACATAACCATTATTTCCGGTTGAAAGAAGGCTTTTTCCGATCAGACGCATGTTGACCTCCGCGGCAGCTACTTTGGTTGCTGAGAAATTAAAATCAAGAATTGTTGTGATAGCGAGAACAGCTCCTGCAATTGCTGCTAAGGCAGAAAACAACGATTTCTTCCATCCGATAGTTTCAGCTTTTTGACTTATATGACTTGTAAGTAGTATAGAAAAAATTATCAATACCACAATACCTCCTGCATAGAGAGTAAGCTGTACTGCGGCAAGGAAATGATAATTCAGCATGAAGTAAAGCCCTGAAGTAGAGACAAGTACAAAAAGCAGGTAAATTGCTGCTCTTAGTATTTTCCGGCTGGTAACAGTCAGGATTGAAAAAGCAACAATCACGACAGAAAACAGCAGAAACATGATCTGGTTAGGGGTCATCATTCAACTCATTTCATTAATTGTGAACCTGGTTTATTTAATACTTTTATCAAAAGAGCCCTGTTAAAGACAGCGTGCTCGAACTCCTGACTAAATGCCAGAGCATTTGACGGACACGATTTTACACAGAGAGCACAGAATGTACACATGCTGAGACGATAAATATGTTTGTCAATAGCACGTTTCTTTTTGCCGTCTTCAGTGGCTATTGTTTTTGAAATAATTTCAATTGAACCATTTGGGCAGTTAATCTCGCAAATACCGCATCCGGTGCATTTATGCTCATTTTTTTCATTATGCGGCATAATAACTTCGCCCTTGAACCTGTCGAACATCACAAGCTTATTCCTGTTATTAGGATACTTCTGAGTGACAATTTTTGAAGGACGGAAAAAATATGATCCGGTAACCTTCATCCCTATCAGCAAAGACCAGAGCCCCGTTAAAACTTCTTTCAGATAATTATAAATGCTTCTCATAAAGAGATATATTATAAAGGTATGTCGTTAAAAGTGCCAGCCCATCAGTACTACAAAAGCCATTACCAATACATTAACTAGATTTATAGGCAGTAAATATTTCCACTCCAGAGTCAGCAGCTGATCGATCCTCAAACGCGGAAATGTCCATTTGAACCACATCATCAGGAAGATCACAAAGAATGTTTTACCAATATACCAGATGAATGGAGGTATGTAATCCATTACATTGTTAAATCCATCCCAGTGCCCCACATGGAATGGCATCCAGCCACCCAGGAAAACAGTTGCTGCAATCGATGCAACAATGAACATGTTCATATATTCAGCAAGGAAGAAAAAAGCAAATTTGATCCCTGAATATTCAGTATGATAGCCAGCAGTAAGCTCTGATTCGGCTTCTGCAAGGTCGAAAGGTCCGCGGTTTGTTTCAGCAGTGCTGGAAATAAGGAAGATAATGAATGCAATGAAAGCAGGGATATGTCCCTTGAAGATGAACCAGCCGGTCCTTTGTGCTTCAACAATCTCTGAAAACTGCATTGTTCCTGCAAGAATAACAACAGTTATCAAGGCCAGCCCGACTGAAAGCTCATAGCTTACGATCTGAGCTCCGCTACGCATTGCACCTATCAGAGAGTATTTATTATTACTCGACCATCCTGCCAGCAAAATTCCGATGACACCCATGGCTGAAACAGCAATCACATATAAGACCCCTATATTCAGATCAATAGCATGCAATCCTTTTGCGAATGGAATTGCAGCAATTGCCATAAATGATGCAATAATGACTATAAAAGGAGCGAGGTTAAAAAGAAACTTATCCGCTTTTTTAATAGGTATCAGTTCAACAAGCAGGAGCTTTATCAGGTCTGCTATTGTCTGGAATATTCCAAATGGACCTACACGATTCGGCCCAAGCCTGTTTTGCATAAATGCACATACCTTTCTCTCAGCATATACCAGGAATAATCCAACCAGCGCATAAAACAGAAGTATAAGAACCCCAATAATAAGCAATTCTGTAACAGTTGTCCAGAAAGGCGACATAGCATTATGCAGACCTGTGTCAATATTTTTCGTAAGTAATGAAAAGTCATAAAAAACTTTCCACCACGGCTCAGAAAATGTCGAAATGTTTTGTGCTGCTATAACCAATCGCATATCTAATGTCTTTTATCTTTTGTCTTTCTTCGTCCTCCGTAGCCTTCTTTGACCTCCGGAGCGAAAGCGAAGGAGGTGGCGAAGGAGGATTTTCTTTTGTCTTTTCCTAGCGGTCAATATCCGGAATAATCAAATCCAGCGAACCTGATATTGCAACCAGGTCAGCAATCTTAAATCCTTTTGACATCATATTCAGTGCTGCAAGATTTACAAAATTCGGGGAGCGGAATTTTATCCTGAATGGATTCTTGTTCCCGTCACTGACTATGTAAACTCCGAGTTCTCCGCGGGCTGTTTCAACTCTCTGATAGTATTCTCCTTCAGGCAGCTTAATAACAGGTTTCATTTTTACCGCATATGGTCCTTCCGGAATGTTGTCGATAAGCTGATCGATTATATTCATCGATTCACGCATCTCCTCCATTCTAACAAGATACCTGTGATATGTATCGCCTTCAGTAAACAGCACCTCATTGAACTTGACCCTGTCATAAGCGCTGTAAGGTTCATGTTTCCTGACATCGCAGGAAAATCCTGCTGCTCTGCCAACCGGACCCGTAACACCAAATGATACGGCATCTTCAAGAGATAGTTTTCCAATACCCATTGTACGCTCCCTGAAAATGATGTTGCCAGTCAGCAACTGGTCATATTCAGGTAAAGTTTTTCTGAAATATTTAATAAAATCTTTTACACGTTTCTGAAAATTCGGATGAATATCATACATCAGTCCTCCGGGGCAGCTATAACTGACTAGCATACGGCTGCCGCATGTTTCTTCCCATATATCAAGGATTTTTTCCCTGTCACGCAGACCGTAAAAGAAGCAAGTGAGGCCTCCCAGGTCCATTCCGAAAGTTGCCCAGAAAACCTGATGTGACTGGATACGTGTCAGCTCTGCCATAATTGTCCGAATAACCTTTACCCTGTCCGGAATATCAATTTCAAGGGCTTTTTCAACATTAAGACAGACTGCTTCATTATTAATATGTGCTGAGAAGTAGTCCATCCTGTCAGTCAGATGGATAATCTGAGGATAGGTTATGCTTTCGCACATTTTCTCTATACCTCTGTGAATATATCCCACATGAGGTTCTACATTCTTTACTGTCTCACCCTTTAATGATACGACCAGACGAAGCACTCCATGTGTCGAAGGGTGCTGTGGCCCCATGTTTATAATATATTCCTCCTGTTCGTTGATGCCAGTACTTTTTGCCTGCTCTTCCATAAATTACTTGGTAACAATATTAATATCATCAACATAGTCCTTCCTTAAAGGGAATCCCCATGAATTATCGAGAAACAATCTTCTCAGATCAGGATGATTTATAAATTTTATGCCTAACAGGTCATAAACCTCTCTCTCCAGAAATTCAGCTGCTTTCCAGATATCTGTAACTGAATCAAAATGAGGATTTTCTCTGTCAGCAGTCCGTGTTTTCAGAACAACTGTGTGACCATATTTTGTTGAACGTAGATGATAAACCACTCCAAGCTCCTGTCCGTAATCGACACCCGTTATACAAAAGAGAAAATCAAAAGACACTTCATCATTCTCTTTTAATTTAAAAGCAAGCTGATGCAGTTTTGAGGAGGGAACTATTACCTCCGTAAATTGCTTACCCTCTTTTATTTCGCAATCCTGTTCAAGCGACTTAATGAATATTCCAAGTTCTGTTTTATTCATCCTGGTTTTTATTAAGAGCTATGCTCGGCAGAGCGTTTTTTCCTCGATTTTATATTTTCTGTCTCTATTTTACGCTGAAGCTGGAGCATTCCATATAATAAAGCTTCAGGCCTTGGAGGACAACCGGGAACATAAACATCAACAGGGATGACATGCTCGACGCCTTTGACTACACAATAGGAATTAAGGAAGAATGGTCCGCCTGAAATGGCACAAGCACCCATTGCTACAACATATTTAGGCTCAGACATTTGATCGTACAAACGTTTAAGTACCGGTGCCATCTTATTCACAATGGTTCCGGCAACAACAATAACATCAGCCTGACGGGGGCTGGCTCTGTAAACCTCCATCCCAAACCGTGCAAAATCATGACGGGGAGCACCCGTAGCCATCATCTCAATTCCGCAGCAGCTTGTGGCAAAGGTCAGTGGCCACAGTGAATTCTTCCTTCCCCAGTTAATGACACTATCAACAGTTGTTAAAAGAATATTTGTACCGGATTTTCTTAGAAGCTCGAGACTTTCATTGTCTTTGAACTCCTCTTTCTTCATACCTTTTATTCCCATATAAGCGCATGTTTTTTCCAGGCATACAGAAGACCCAGACCCAATATAAAGAAGAAAATAACTATTTCAATAAATGCTGTCATGCCTACCTCTTTCATTACAACAGCCCATGGAAAAACAAGGACAGTTTCAACATCAAAAACGAGAAAAAGGATAGCAAAAAGATAATACCCGACGTTGAATTGTAACCATGTTACTCCCTGGGTCGGAATACCACATTCGTAAGGTTCAAATTTCTGTGGATTAGTCGATTTGGGAGCAATTATTTCGGAAAGAATCAATACCAATCCTACAAATGATGCTCCGATAAGAAAGAATAGGACAAGCCATTCATTTTTCATAAAACCAGGTTTTTGTTTTATCAAAGGCGGGACAAAAATATAATTTCTTTTATTCTTTGTGAAATTATTTAAGAGTAAATATAAGTGATAATTGTCACCTCCCTGTAATCATTTATTCAATTAATCAGAATGGTCAAATTTAGCTTTTTTCAAACATGAAAAGAGACCTGAATTTTGACTTTTATCGACCCTTTATGATTTATTTCATATTATTTTCTGAATATTAATGACTAATTTTCAAAACTTTTTGAGACTCCTGAAATAGTAAGGAATTAATATATTAAATATGAGTTCAGAAACGCATCATTCGATACTTACAGAGCTGGGTTCAGAGATTCTGGAACAGTCGGATGTAAAGGTAACCAGATGCTACCAGTGCGGAAAATGTTCTGCAGGCTGTCCTCTGGCGGAAGAGATGGATTATCCTCCCAGCGTGATAATGAGGATGTTACAAACCGGCAGGCCTGAGCTGGAAGAGAAAGTTTTACGTTCTTTTTCTATCTGGGTATGCCTGACATGTGAGATGTGCTTTGCCCGTTGCCCGATGAGCATAGACATCCCAAAAATGATGGATCAGTTGCGCCAGAAGGCATTGAAAGAAAAGAAAACAAACCGAAAGGCCAAAGAGATAATTGCCTTTCATAAATCATTTCTCGATTCAATAAGATACACCGGCAGGCTCTATGAGATTGGCCTCTTTGCCGATTACAAAACCAGGACATTGAAGATATTTGATGACCTGTCGCTTGCGCCTAAGATGATGAAGCGGGGTAAGCTCAACATATTTCCTGAAATGATCAAAGACCTTAAAGGAATTGGTTTAATCTTCAGGAAAACAATTAAAAAAAATAAAAACTGAATATATGACTCTCGGATTTTATCCCGGCTGCTCTCTTAAAGGATCGTCGCGTGAATATGCTGAGTCGGTTATTGCTCTGGCTAAAGCATTCGACATCAGCCTTCAGGAAATCGAAGACTGGAACTGCTGTGGTGCGACAGCCGCCCATAACCTTGATAAGGATTTATCGTTTGCTCTTCCGGCAAGGATTCTTTCACTTGCTGAAAAACAGGGATTGACTGAAATAGTTGTTCCGTGTGCTGCTTGTTACAGCAGGCTGACAGTAACTCATCATGAACTATCAGAAGATCCTGTCCTGAAAGCAAGGATTTCGGAAGCTAATGGAATGGAGTACAAAGGGAGCCTTACAATTCTGAATATCATTCAGATGATTGATAAATATATCACTCCGAATCTCGAAGGAAGAGTGGCTAAGCCATTTGATCATAAAGTTGCATGTTATTATGGGTGTCTCCTTGTCAGACCTCATGAAATTCTGAAATTCGACCGCGAGGAAGATCCTCAAACCATGGATAACCTTATGCTGAAAATAGGAGCTACACCGATCGACTGGGCTTATAAAGCAGAATGTTGTGGCGCAGGCTTATCAGTATCGAGAACGAGCTCTGTGGGAAGGTTATCCGGATTGATAGTAGGAGATGCAAAGGACAGGGGCGCAGAGGCTATTATTGTTGCCTGTCCGATGTGCCACTCTAATCTGGACATGCGCCGTGATGCGATAAACTCCTTTTTGGACGAAAAAGTCGATATCCCTGTCCTTTACATTACTCAGGCAATCGGTCTTGCAGTTGGAGTTGACAGGAAAGAGCTTGCCCTTCAAAGGCATTTTGTTAAAGTAACGATTTGATAATTAATAAGTTTATTCAGACGATTATATGTCAAAAATTGGAGTATTTGTCTGCCACTGTGGTGAAAATATAAGTGGGACTGTCGATTGTGCAAAGGTCGCCGAAACAGCTGGCAAGTATGATGGTGTGACCTTCAGCGTTGACTATAAATATATGTGCTCAGATCCGGGTCAGAGTATAATAAAGAGTGCAATTGCAGAGAAGGGTCTGACGGGTGTGGTTGTTGCCGCTTGTTCTCCCAGAATGCATGAACCTACATTCAGAAAAGCTTGTGCGGAAGCAGGATTAAATCCATACATGTGCGAGATGGCAAACCTGCGCGAACATTGCTCATGGGTTCATGAAAAGGGGGAGGCCACTACTGAAAAGGCAATTGATCTTGTCAGGTTGCTTGTCGAAAAAGTAAAATATAACCAGTCTCTGAATGCAATTAAAGTTCCGGTGACTAAAACTGCTTTGGTTATCGGCGGAGGTATTGCCGGAATCCAGGCAAGCCTGGATATCGCAAATGCCGGCCATAAGGTAATTCTTATTGAGAGAGATCCATCAATCGGTGGACATATGTCGCAGTTATCTGAGACTTTCCCGACACTCGACTGCTCGCAATGTATTCTCACACCAAGAATGGTGGAAGTTGCTCAGCACCCTAACATTACATTATATACTTATGCCGAGCTTGAAAGCCTTGAAGGATTCATCGGTAATTTCAAGGCAAAAATCCGCAGGAAATCAAAAAGCATCGATGAGAAGCTTTGTACAGGCTGCGGACTTTGTACAACCAAATGTCCTGTCAAGAAGATACCAAGTGAATTCAACGAGGGTCTTGGAATGAGACCGGCTATATATGTTCCGTTTCCGCAGGCAGTTCCTAATAAGCCCGTAATTGACAGAATCCATTGTACTTATTATATTAAAGGTAAATGCAGAATTTGCGAAAAAGTCTGTCCGACACAGGCAATCAGGTTCGATCAGGAAGATAAAATAGAGGAAGTTGAAATAGGAGCTATTGTGCTGGCAACAGGATTCACTGTCAAGCAGCCGGATTTCTTCCCCGAATATGGTTATGGCAAATACCCCGATGTAATTACAGGACTTCAGTTCGAGCGTCTTGCTTCTGCTTCAGGTCCTACACTGGGCGAAATACGTCGGCCTTCTGACGGAAAAATACCTGAGAAAATTGTTTTTCTTGCTTGCGCCGGTTCACGCGACGAAGCTAAAGGCATCCCTTACTGTTCAAAGATATGTTGCATGTATATTGCAAAACACGCTATGCTTTATCAGCATAAGGTGCATGATGGGAAATCATACGTATTCTATATGGATATAAGGGCAGGCGGAAAAATGTACGAGGAATTTGTGAGGAGAGCAATTGAGGAAGATGGGGTTAATTACATACGTGGCAGAGTATCCAGGATATACGAAAAAAATGGTAAGCTTATTGTAAAAGGAGCTGACACACTACTTAATGCAATGCCTGTCGAAATAGAAGCCGATATGGTGGTCCTTGCAACTGCAGGTGTCGCCAATGAAGGAGCTGAAGAGCTTGCCCAGAAGGTTCATGTGTCTTATGATGGGTATCATTTTTTTGCAGAAGCTCATCCAAAGCTGAAGCCGGTTGAAACAAACACAGGAGGTATCTTTCTTGCAGGTGCTTGCCAGGCACCACGGGATATTCCTGAATCTGTATCAATGGCATCTGGGGCTGCAGTAAAAGTTGCCGGCTTGTTCTCGCAGGATGAACTTACCCGTGAACCGCTTATTGCAGTTGTTAACCGCCAGGCACCACCGGTTTATTCATCGTGTGTAGGATGCTTCCTGTGCGTGTCAGCCTGCCCTTACCAGGCAATCGAGAAGGAAGAAATTAAAAACAGGGCAGGAGAGGTGATCAAATCTGTTGCAAAGGTTAACCCCGGATTATGTCAGGGTTGTGGAACATGTGTGGCATTCTGTCGTACAAAATCCATTGATTTACAGGGCTATACACACGAACAGATGTACTCTGAAGTTATGGCATTACTGAATGAATATTAACATAAGTTACTGATGGCTGATTTTGAACCTAGAATTGTGGCATTTGTCTGTAACTGGTGCACTTATGCAGGCGCAGACCTGACAGGCACCAGCCGCATAAAATATGCCTCAAATGTGCGTATAATCAGGTTCCCATGTACCGGGCGCATTGACTATATGCTGCTGATTAAGGCTTTTAATGAAGGCGCCGATGGAATTATTGTATCTGGCTGTCATCCAAACGATTGTCATTACACGTCAGGAAA
Organism: Bacteroidia bacterium; assembly: GCA_041479075.1. Taxonomy (GTDB): domain Bacteria; phylum Bacteroidota; class Bacteroidia; order Bacteroidales; family VadinHA17; genus LD21. The sequence goes on from JBGOXH010000010.1 coordinate 17,587, forward strand.
TTTTCACGCCAGAAGAAGATGGATAATGTTCCGTTCATTATGCGACTTTATGGGAATTGATATAAAGAGGATAAAGTTCTCTTGGGTCTCTGCTGCTGAAGGAGCAAAATGGGCTGATATTGTCAATACAACTGTTACAGAAATCCGTGCTCTGGGACCTTATGACGAGTATAAAAAAGTTGCCAAAACCCCGGAAAAGGAGGTGATCCATGGATGATCTGAGAAAATGGGCGAAAGAGCTTCTTGAAGCTTCAGCGGTCAAAGTGGTCATTGGCTATGAAAACGGTACTGATAATAAGACCCGTGCAATTTTTGTTGAAAAACCGGAGGATGCTGACAAGCTGATCTTCGACAGCCGTTGTATCATGAATCTTGCATCTTACCTGACAAAGCATGAGGTGAAAAACAAAGGTAAGATGGCTGTTACAGCCACCTTGCCTGTCATGAGGGCGGTCATCCAGCTTACTTCAGAATTCCAGGTAAATGACAGTAATCTCCTTGTCCTTGGAATTACTCCTGAAAGTAAACTCATTGAATTTAAGGATCTTGCAGAGGTTGAGTCATTTGTACACAAGTACCAGATCGAAATTGATGCACGCAATAAAGAGATGCTGGATAAGATTGAAAAGATGCCCGCTTCTGAACGATGGAATTTCTGGATAAAAGAGCTTACCCCCTGCTTTAAGTGTTATGCCTGCAGGGCGGCCTGTCCGATGTGCTACTGCCACAGGTGTACAGTCGATTTTAATCAACCGCAGTGGATTCCGGTTCCATCTCATGAGCTTGGCAACCTTGAATGGCACATTATGAGGGCAATTCACCTTGCAGGCCGTTGTGTCGATTGTGATGCATGTTATAATGCCTGTCCTCTTGCAATTCCTCTTAACCTTTTGACAAAGAGAATGTTAATTGATGCAAAAGAGCATTTCGGAGGTTATCAGCCTTCAATTAAGGCAGATCACCTTATGTCAACTTATAAACCTGATGATAAAGACAATTTTATTTTGTAGAACATGAACAGTGACAGAAGGTTAATCAGGAAGGATTCACTTGAAAAGCTTTTTGAAGCTTTAAAGCAAAACAATAAGACTATTATTGGTCCTGCTTTGCAGAACGGTAAGATATCTTACAAGATCTCAAACAATTATTCAGAGATTACTTCGGACTATATCCAGACTACGCAATCTTCAAAGGAAATTGCATTTCCCCGCACCGAAAAGATCCTTGATTTTTCGAAGAATGCAGAAGGAATGTCAGTGAAAGGAATTGATATTAAGGATATTCCTGAGATTGTACTCTGGGGTGTCAGGCCTTGCGATGCGATGGGAATTGGCGAATTGAATGCAATCTTCAACTGGGATTATAAAGATGAAATATTTAATAATCGTTTATCAAAGGTTACAGTTTTAGGATTCAGCTGCAGCAAAGCTGATGAATATTGCTTCTGCACTTCAGTTGGAGGTAACCCCGGAAACACTGAAGGCAGCGATATTCTTTTTACCCAGCTTGGCGAGAATGGAGACTATCTTGCTGAGATACAGACAGAAAAAGGATCACTTATTGTTTCTATGTCCGAAGCTCTTTTTGAAAAAGCAGGCAAAGTTGAAAAGGAAAAATTCCTCGCTGATGTTCCCGTCAGGTTTAATCATGAGGATGTAAGGAATAAGCTCACTGCCTTCTTTGAGAGTGATGAATGGGTTCAGCAATCCCTGAAATGCCTCGGCTGTGGTGCCTGTGCGTACGTTTGCCCGACCTGTGCATGTTTTGATATCCAGGATGAAGCACACGGGAAATCAGGATCACGCGTAAGATGCTGGGATTCATGCGGTTTCTCGTTGTTTACTCTTCATACTTCGGGACATAATCCTCGCGAAGTTCAGTCGCAGAGATGGAGGCAGCGGATAATGCACAAATTCTCATACATGCCCGACAGACTCTCAGTATTTGGCTGCACCGGATGCGGACGCTGCAGCCGTGCATGTCCTGCCGATATGAATATACTTGAACATCTAATATCAATTCAGGAGGCTACTGTATGACAGACAATATTTATATGCCATACCTCATGAAGGTTGAAAGGATTACCTGGGAAGCCCCGGGCGTAAAAACCTTCATGCTTAGATTTTTAAATAAGGAAGACCAGGATAAATTCAATTTCAAAGCCGGGCAGTTTGGCGAATACTCTGTTTATGGAGTTGGTGAATCTACTTTCTGCATTGCATCGTCACCTACACGAAAAGGTTATATAGAGTGCACCTTCCGGCAGACAGGTAAGGTTACAAATGCTCTGGCAGGATGTGAGGAGGGGAGTGTCATTGGCTTCCGCGGACCTTATGGCAATATTTTCCCGATCGATGAATGGAAAGGAAAAAATCTTTTATTTATAGCAGGAGGAATTGCCTTACCTCCAATGCGTTGCGTTATATGGAATGCACTTGATCTTAGAGAGAATTTCAAGGATATTACAATTATTTATGGTGCCAGAAGTACAAAAGACCTGGTTTATAAGCATGAGTTACAGGATTGGGAGCTGCGCAAGGATGTCAGGCTAATTACTACTGTCGATCCGGGAGGAGAGTCTCCTGACTGGAAAGGAGAGATTGGTTTTGTCCCCACAATAGTGGAGAAAATTGCTCCATCTCCGGCAGATACTATAGCTATAGTCTGCGGCCCCCCGGTGATGATAAAATTCGCATTCCCGGTTCTTGCAAAGCTTGGCTTTTCTGATGAAAACATCTATACAACGCTCGAAAATCGCATGAAATGCGGCTTTGGAAAATGTGGTCGATGTAACGTAGGCAAGGTGTATGTATGTAAAGATGGACCGGTTTTTACCCTGAAGCAGCTGAAAGAGCTGCCTGATGAGTATTAAATAAAAATTTCCTCCGGGTACTCAATATCCACTAAAAATAATCCCTTGGCAGGAGCCGATTTCCCGGCCCTGCAACGATCTTTTGCCTGAATTATCTCCTCAAATTCCTTCAGATTCATCTTTCCGGAACCGATTTCTGTCATCGTCCCCACAAGAGCTCTGACCATGTTTCTAAGGAACCTGTCAGCCTTTATTGTAAATACTAACCGGTCATCAGCTTCTTCCCAGACTGCATAGAAAATCCTGCATAAGTTGGTTTTTGTATCAGAATGAAGCCGGCTGAAACTTGTAAAATCGGTGTAATTAAGAAGCAATCCGCATACCTCATTCATTGAGTTGATGTCTATTTTCCCGTGAATGAACCACGAAGAATCGTCCCAGAATGGATTCTTTGCCCTGGAAATATTATACCTGTAAGTTCTGGAAATTGCGCTGAACCTGGCATGTGCTCCCGGCTTAACTTTTGAAATTCTTGAGACTGAAATGTCTTTTGGAAGAAACCTGTTCAGCCTGTAAACCAGATTTTTCTTGCTTGTAAGATCAGCAGCATTACTGTCAAAATGAGCACAAAACACAGCTGCATGAACTCCTGTATCTGTTCTTCCTGCACCCTGGGTCGATATCTTTTCATTCAGTATTGTAGTTAGAGCTTCATCCAGTATTTTCTGAACAGTCACAGAATTAGGCTGAATCTGCCATCCATGATAGGATGTGCCTTTGTATGAGATAAATATAAAATATCTTGTTTTTGCGTTGCTCATGATACAAAGATAATTATTCAAAAAATATAAGATAATTAGTCAAATTCTTGATAATTATTAATCCTAATATATTTGAAAATCGATCTTAAAATGTATTTTTACTTCCGCCGAAAAATCAGTA
>JBGOXH010000073.1:0-11098 GCA_041479075.1 Bacteroidia bacterium
AGTATATAAAGATGGTAAAGTTAAAAAAAAACGCAAATGATCTTTCCTGAACAGTTATCCATTTATCGTTTAACATAATGATCTTATAATTTAGGGTCAATTGAATAACGCTGAATTGTTAAATTGATAATTACTATTACTTTTGAAGAAAAATATACAAGGAATGTTCAAAGAAGAAGACTTTGAGGATATTCGTCCTTTTTACGATCCTGAAATAAATCAAGCTCTTAAAAGGATAATTTCCGAACCTAATTTCAATGTTATTCTTGAATTTTTATTTCCTGATCAGGATAAAAATAAGATTAAGCAGGCACTTGCTGAGACCTATTCGGCTCATGATTTCCAGCTTAAATTCATGCATCCTCTTGTCAGTTCAATTGTTAAAAAAACTTCAAATGGGTTATCGACTGATGGCTGGGATCAATTAACTCCGGGCACACCTTATTTGTTTATTGCCAACCACCGCGATATTGTACTGGATTCAGCTTTCCTGCAGATGCTTTTATTTGATAATGGACATTCTACTTCTGAAATCACTTTTGGCAGTAATCTGATGATTAACCAGTTCATTGTTGGCCTTGGCAAAGTCAACCGGATGTTTAAGGTGATCCGCGGAGGAAATAAAATTGAACTTCTTAAAAACTCTCAGAAATTATCAGCATATCTGAGATATACCATTACTAAGAAAAAAGTATCAATCTGGATTGCTCAGCGGCCGGGGCGTACAAAAAACGGATATGATAAAACGGAAACAGGGTTGCTTAAGATGTTCAATATGAGCTCAGAAGGAAGCTTTACTGATTCATTCAGAGAATTGAATATTGTTCCTCTCGTAATCTCCTATGAATATGAACCCTGCTGTTCTTCTAAAATAAAAGAGCTGCTTGCCGTCTTACAAAATGGAAGCTATACAAAAAAACCTGAGGAAGATCTGATGAGCATCATTACCGGTATTACTCAGCCAAAGGGACGGATTCAGATGTCGATTGGCAAACCGGTAAGCCAATATCTCGATCGGGTTAATGAGAGTGATTCTCTTAACGACAAAATAAATAAGCTTGCCGAACTGATCGATGCTGAAGTTTACAGACATTATAAACTGTGGCCGAATAATTACATCGCTTATGATCTGTTGAACAGCAGTAATGAGTACAGCAATTTCTATACCGGCAATGAAAAGAAGACATTTCTGGCATATATGGAAAAAGAAATAAAAGGACTTGCGGGAGAAATGAGAATAATTGAAGAACTATTCCTTAGTATTTACGCAAATCCTGTTATAAACTACAACCGCATTAAATAATATTAAAATATTTAATGAGCGAAGCCTGTTCCTGAAATTCCCGTAATTTATTTCTGTTTTGCTATAAACGCGGCAACTGCTTTTCCCAGCTTGGCATAAGCTTCCTCAATGCGGACACCTGTATCAAAATCATATCCCATAGCGTCGCGTCCAGGACATTTTTCAGCTTTAAGAACAGCAATTTCTTCTCCAGACGAAATATCTTTAAATGTGACTATAGCGTCTATATATGCGGGTTTTCTCATTACACCTACATTAAAACCTGATTCAGTGTAAATTGTATGAACATTCATTTCATATTGTGCATCAGTGGCAGTTTTGCTGGTGCTTAATCCGATTTTCGATCCATATTCATTAAACAGAGCCTCAAATCTGGGTTCATAACGAGATTCTCTGTCAGCAACCCATGAAACCTTCCATTTGTCTCCCTTTCCGGCTTCACTTTTATTATAAGCAGCTACTTTTTCCGCAATGTAATCTTCTTCCCTGTCAAACTTTGCCACACCCATATTGCTGTAGTCATAGGTTGAGAGTAAGACCTTCTGGCCTTTAACAGCGCTCAGTGAACCTTTCTGAACAGTGATTTTTTGAGCGTTCAGTAATAATCCAGATACTAACATCTGAATAAGAAATAATGTAAGTAATCTTTTCATAATCCTTTTTTTAAAATTGATCATCTAAGTTACTACTTTCCTTTCAGATAACCAGAATTTATTTTGGGAATAAGGTTAGTCAATCATAACTTTGTGATTATTATTCATTCTTAAAAATTTAAATACTATGAAAAAGTATTTTATTGTTTGTATTCTGACATTAATTACAGTAAGTATTCCATTATCAGGGCAATCTGATCTGCAATTAAACTATCAGAGAAAGATCGGCCATTATAACCAGATGAAAAGGATGGGAGGTTCACTTATTGTCTGCGGGGCTGTATTTACTGTAACGGGTACCGTACTTACCATAAGGGGAGGTAACAGGCTGGGTTCTGATGATTACTCTGATCCGGTAATAAAAGATATTATTGGTCTTGAAGTTGGTATAGTTTTTCTCGCTTTGGGTATTGCAATGGATGCATCCGGAATTACTCTCAATATTATAGGGAATAAGAAGAGTAAGCAATACCAGAGCAAACTTAAAAATCTCAAAATGGGTGTAATCTGCAATCCCAATATGCAAGGAATTTCCCTGGTTTACAGGTTTTAGTATTTTAAACAAAACAGGTGCTTTCTTTGTTAATAAAAATATATTTAATCAAGAATAACGATCCTTGTATTTACAACTCAGAATATTCAGGTTAAAAATCATTTTTCTGGTCTTTATTCTGACTCAGGTTTCCTTTGTATTTCTGGAAGGGCAAACTATAGTAAAAGGGAAAGTGACTGATGCCCAGACCTTTGAGCCGGTTGTTTTTGCTAATGTAGTTTTTAAAGGAACTGTCATTGGTGTCAGAACAGAATTCAATGGCGATTTTACACTCTCCGGAACGACAAAAAGCGACTCCATTTCCGTTTCATTTATAGGTTACGATACCAAAACCATAAGGATTCGACCCGATACAGTTCAGACTATTGATATTCAGCTTCATCCTGCTTTATATACTTTGGAGGAAGTTAGTATAAGACCTGGAGAAAATCCTGCCCATATTCTCCTTAGAAAAGTCTGGAAAAACAGTGAAAAAAACGGTATTGAAAAACTTTCCTCTTATCAGTATGAGAACTATTCGAGGTCGACTGTGTACCTCAGAAAATTCAGCAAAAAGCCTGATGAAGAACGAACCTTCAAACTTTTCTCAAAGGAATTTAATGAATATTCAGTGAAAACGGGAGATGAAAATATACCTGCTCTTCCTTCCTATATAACTGAATCACTGAGTGATAACTATTATCTTAAATCGCCGAAACGCGAGTTTATAAATGTTAAAGCGACACACTCGGATGGTATAGCCTTTGAGAATACTGATCTTGTCGCCCAGCTTGTAACCAAACAGGAGAATTTCTATTTTCCCGATAACTCAGTAACTATAATTGATAAAAGTTTCATTTCACCAGTATCGCGCTTCGGCCTTTTATACTATAAATACTATATTACCGATACTGTACTTCTTGATAATAAATATTATTGTTACGAAATAAATGTAGTCCCGAAACGTGAGGAAGATCCTGTTTTTCATGGTACTATATGGATTAACGATACCACCTTCGCTTTAAAGAGAATATCAGTTGAAGTAGGAAAGAAAGCCGACATTAACTTCATCCAGAGGATTAAAATTCAACAGGATTATGAGCCTGCCGATTCAGGAGCATGGTTTCCTGTAAAAACACGTTTCATGGCCGACGCAATTAATATTTTTGTCACTAACTATTCACAAAAATCAAAGATTATCGTAGACAATCCGTTTGACCCCGGATTTTATAATTCTGAGTTAAAAGTGAGCTTCAATTCCCGGGATTTTAACCAGGATTATTGGAACTCAAACCGTTTAAATACACTGCAACAGATAGATAGCCTGGCCTTTCAACGAATTGATGCACTTAAGAAAAACAATAAGGTCAGGATTACTGCCAAGCTGATTGAAGCATCGATTAAAGGTTTTTATAATTTTGGATGGTTTGAAGGAGGCCCCTGGCTCATGATCTACAATCACAATGATGTGGAGGGAAACCGCTTCAGGATTGGAGGCAGAACCAACATTGTATTCAGCAAGAAACTGATAGTTGATGGTTACCTTGCATACGGTACACGCGATAACAGATTTAAAGGCTCCATTCAGTCAGAATTATTCTTATCGAAAGAGCACTGGACCAAATTCGGAATCCAATACAGGGATGATATTGAAAATGCCGGATCGCTTGATGAATTCTATTCACAGAGCAGCTTCCTGACTTTTGCTACCTCATTTGGAGGCTCCAATAAAATGGACAGATCAAAGGTCATGAGATCATGGATCGAGTCGGATATTTTTAAAGGGATGTCGGGAAAACTGATCTTTACCCGCAAAACATTTAATCCTGTAAGCCCTGATTTTTATTTTGCCTGGTTCACTGATCAGGGTCCGTTAAAAACAAATTTGTCAGCAAGTTATATAACCAGTGAGGTCGGAGGCATCCTGCGCTATCAACCCAAAGCTACCTATGTACTCGATGGAGTCAGAAGGTTTCCGGTAAATTTCAACAAATTCCCGGTATTCACTTTTGAATATTTCAGAGGTATCAAAGGAGTATTTAACAGCGATTTCAGCTATAATAAAATAGTTGCTGACATCTCACAAAATTTTAATATCGGGGGTTTAGGGAATATTGAATACGATTTTAGTTTTACAAAACTGTACGATCAGCTGCCTTATCCTCTTTTAATTACACTGGCAGGAAATCAGTCATTTTTCAGGACAAACCGGACTTATAACCTGATGCATTACGGTGAATTTGTTCTCGATGAAGCGTTGGAGCTGTTCATGTCATATCACATGAATGGCCTTATCCTGAATAAGATCCCTCTGATAAAGAAGCTTCAGTGGCGAACAGTAGTCACAGGCCATGCAGCATTTGGCAGTTTCGATTATAAGAAGAATGGATTTTATGATCAAGCTGATAATCCAATGGGAATTCTGGCAGATACTATCAACGGAAATCGGACGACCACTTTTAATATTAATAAACTGTCGTATGAAAAACCATATATCGAGCTGTCTTACGGGATAGAAAACATTTTCAAGTTTTTAAGGATCGATCTGATACATCGTCTTACCTATCTCGAACATACTGATGCCCACCGTTTTGCTGTTAAAATCAGCGGTGTGTTCAGATTCTAAACTGATAAAATCAGTGCTTCAGAATATAGAGCAGGTTTGAAGTAAGTCGTGAATTGTCTATTACTTCAACACTTAAATTGTTTCTTTTTGCTATTTCGGTTATCTGCTTGCCTGAGAAAAAGAAAAGCTTCTTATCAAGCGACTTGTTGTAGCCGAACCGGGTTGAGAAAAACTCGGTGTAGCGGGTACCCAGATGTCTCTTTTGTAAATCCTTGTCAGCATCGCGGATAAGAATAATTCCTCCGGGGTTCAGATGTTTTATAACGTTAGTCAGTAACTCTTCCTGTTTCTCTTCAGGGATATAATGCAGTACATCGCTTAATAAAAAAACATCGGCAGATGGATAATCATATGTTACAGCATCTGCAGCTACAAAATTTATCATGTCATTTTTTGAAATACAATTGCTGGCAAGTTCAATTTTATCCTTGTCATAATCTATTCCAAGAATAGTTCTTTTTGGTGATGAAAAGTTTAACATGTAGGATATCAGCCCGTTGCCGCAGCCAATATCAACAATACTCGCATCACGAGGCACATAATTATTTATATATTCATAATTTTTTTCAAGGGAAAGCTTGATTTTAGTGTACCATTCAAGAACAGGTCCCTTATAAGTATAATTGCCGATAAGCTTTCTGCGAAAATATGTTGGTGTCTCAAGCTCGGTCTTCATATTGAGGTATTCATTTCTGAAAAACCTGAGAAGTGATTTTGTCCGGCCATGATAATCATCACCATAGCTATTATCGGTTGCGCTGATGCGTGGGAATATCTTAAGTGTAATGTTTCCGCCCTTTATAAAATTTTCACCTTTGTTCATGCAATCACCTGCACCATGAATAATAACCGGAAGGATATCGAGGTTAAGCTTTTCAGCAAGCAGAAATGCGCCCTTATGAAAACGATGGATATTTGAATCGGGTGAGCGGGTTCCTTCCGGAAAAACCAGTATTGAGTATCCCTCTTCAACTTTTTTCTTCAGCTTGTCAATAAGGGGTTCATAGCCGTTCGTCACCGGATAAAAATCAAGGTACCGTATCAAGAGTGCATAAAGCGGATTATTCCACACCCATTTGGTTGTCAGTATAATGATCTTCGGACTCAGCATTAATAATAATGGTATGTCGAGATGTGACTGGTGGTTTGAAACAATCACAGAAGGCGCCGAAAAATCTTCTCCACCGACATTTATCGTTCTCTTCTTTATATTAACCATTACAAGTGAAGAAATTCTCAGGCACCATGTAAGGATTGTATGCAGTATTTTCTTCTTAGCTCCTGAAGACACAGGCAGCAGGATAACCAGGAATAGTAAAATATTCAGCAAGACGCAAAGAAATAGTCCTATAGAAAGGGCTATTATGGTAAAAATGAAATTGTCGAGTGTGACCGGACGGACCCGTTTTTTTCCATTTTTATATACCAGCCATCTGACCAATACCGGTTGAAGCGTATAAGATACCACGACTACGGCAAGTAACCCAAAGATTGATATCAGCGCTATTGAATTTAAAGAAGGGTGCCTGGCAAAAAGCAATGCACCTACTCCGACAAGAGTAGTAAAGGCAGATAAAAATATTGATGTTTTATAGGATGGTAATTCTTTTTGTCCGGATTTATATTCCAGCAAGACTCCCCGCACCATTAATATGCTGTAATCGACTCCAAGTCCAAATACAAATGTTGAGACGATAATATTAAATATATTAAATTTTAGTCCGAACAATCCCATAAATCCCAGGGTCCAGAGCCAGCTTACAAACATTGGCATAGAAGCAATGAGGCCAGTTTCCAATCTCCCGAATGAAAATATCAATGTCAGGGTAACAAAGATCAGGCATAATTTCACTAATAAATCGAAGTCCATTCTTATGCCCTTTATAAGATCAGAAGTCATTTCCAGACGGTCAATTACAATTACATTGTTTTCGTTTGAAAATGTTGTATAAACTCTATGTCTGTTTTCATCATTTACTTTGACAAGAGACATGACCATAGATAATTCTTTACTTTCAGAGATCATATCATTTAAGAACAGAGACCTGAGATTATTGAATTTACTGAGGTCTGTTGTCTGAAAATCCTCTGTAATGAATATGTAAAATTTATTGAATGCATCTTTTCTGAATCCATATTTTTCACCTGAGCTTATAAGTGTATTTTCTACACTTAATCTTTTTTCAGGTGTCCAGTAATCTCTCCATCTTTGAATTCTGTGTTTCTGTATTGAATCGTTAACAAGGATTGAACCTACATTGGTATAGCTATTTACAATATCGCTGGTTCTCATTTTCTCGAGAGTTGCAGTGACCCGGGCATTTGCTGATAATGCTTTGTCCAGGGTCTTTCCCGTTGAAAAAATATAAACCGACTTCAGTGAAATGTCATTTATTATTTTAAGATTCTTTTCTGCTTCCTTCATTTTTGGAGAAAGATAATTCATTGAGTACATGTCGGTTTCAAAACCTGCTTTTTTATAAAAGAAGAAAAAGACCACTGTCAGGATGAGGATCATTAATATAAGGGCACGGTTTGATTCAAATGGATATGCAGCTATTTTATCAATTATTGTTCTCGATTTCTTTTCGTAGGTTTCATCGTTTATCTTCAATAAATGCGGCAGAATAATCAGCGAGAACAAAGCTGCTCCTAAAATACTCATACCGGCAAATAATCCCAGGTCTCTCAGTACCTCCGATTTTACGAACAGCAAGCTGAAAAAAGCAATTGCAGTTGTTAAAGAGCACACCATTATCGGTACGCTCATATCTCTGATAACCAATTCAATTGATCTCTTAGCCTTAAAGATGCTATAAATATAAAGTGCATAATCGACAATTATTCCAAGCAATACCGAACCTATTCCCAGGGCAATAGTTGACATTTTCCCCCTTATTATATATATCAGTGCTAATGCAAGGATTCCTCCAAAAATACCGGGTAAAAAGCTGATAAATGCAATTGATGCCCTCCTGAAAACCCATCCGATAAAAAATAAAATTATAACCAGTGCTACTGTTACAGTTAAAGTTATATCCTTTTTTACCTGTTCGGCATTTCCAACAGCGACTGCAGCAGCTCCATAATATTCAGCTCTGATCGCAGAACCATTTTTCGCCGACAAGGACTTCAATAATTTATCCAGCTTTTGGAAGAAAATTGCATTCTGGCGTGTCTCACTTGGCGGATTGACAGGATCCAGAAAAAGAAACAAATTTCTTTTATTCCTGGCAAATATGTATCCATCAATAATCTGATAATCATCTCCCAGTTGAAACTGTTTTAGTTTCAACAGTGCCATGGAGCTTATTCCAACCGGATCCTGCAGAATATATTTCTTTAACGCAAAGCTTGCTGGAGAGATTAGAGTTTTATAATTCTTTTCCAGGGATATGTCAATAGCTTCAGGCAAAAGCAGACTGTCAATTCTCTGATAATCCTTTTCTTCAAGAAATATGGGTAAGTTCTCATAGAAGAAACTCATTACATCTTCCATGAAATCATCACTGATTTTATAGGTAGCCTGTTTAATGAATTGATTATATTCACTGCGTTCCAATGACTCAATCAATTCTTCAGCAAACGAAATTAATTTGTCAGGTTCAGGTGTTTTGGTTGTATCGCTGTAAAAGATATTCAGGACAATTTTATTGGTGAATCCGGATTGGTTAAGTATCAGGGTAGCTTTATCATTTTCAAAGGATACAGATTTAGAGATATCCTCCTCCAGCTTGATTCTGGTTGCCAGGAATGCAAAAACGATGCCGGAGAGTGAGATAATAGTAAAAAACAGAAACTTCCTGTTCCTGAAAAAGTTATATATAAAAAGAAAAAAAGCTTCCATGTACTATTTGGTTACTACGCGTTTCTTTCTGACCAGTTTCAGAATGATGAATGAGACAACTCCGGTTACAATTGACAATACAATTGCAAGAACGATACTTCCTATAACGTATTGAAGAAAGTCATTTTCAAATGACTTCAGTGACAGATCGCGGCTGAATCTGATCTTAGTTCCTGTTCCCATCACAATACCTCCTGTTAAATAGCTAAGATACAATAATATAGGGATATTTGGAGGAATGCTTATGTTAGCTGCAACGGAAGTTATAAATTTGCTTAGCTTAAACACATGAGCAAGTGCAATGGCAAGAAGAAGCTGGAAACCCCAGATTGGCAATATGCCTGTAAAAATGCCCAGCGCAACTGCAAGCGCGATTTTAAGATTAGAATCCCGGGTAAGGAGAATGTGTTTATTAAAGAATTCCCTGATGTTCTCCTTATTTAAGTATTTAATGAAGGAGAAAGGTTTTATATATAAAATTGCAATCAGAACAAATACAATATTTAACAGGCTTATCCTTGCAAAGTCTTTAAAAGGTCTGAAGTGGCTTACCCGTTCTGCTTTTGGAGGATAATAAACTCTTATCGGAACGCTGACAATTTTTATTCCCTTCCAGGCTGACCTTACAAGAATTTCCAGCTCAAACTCGTACTTATTAGTAAAGAATCTCATTCCATTTATTTGATCGAGAGGATACAACCTGAAGCCTGTCTGCGTATCCTGCAGCTTGATTCCGGTAAGAAACCTGAACCAGAAATTGGAGAACCGGTTGGCAAAACTGCTTCCCTTTGAAAGCCTGGCAGGATCCAGGGTGCGAGAGCCAACTATCAGACTATCAGGTTCTTCATTAATCGTATTGATAAAATTTGAAATATCGGATGGAAAATGCTGACCATCTGAATCAATCGTAATGGCATAGTTAAATCCGTCAGCAACAGCTGCTTCAAATCCCTTTTTAATGGCAAATCCCTTGCCCTTGTTGGGATTATAGGAAATGATTTTCAGAGAGCTGAATTTTTGCAGTATCAGGGATGTGTTGTCTGTAGAACCATCATTTACAATAATTATATCTTTAGTGATTTTAGTGACTTCAGATATAATCGCTTCAAGTGTTTTACCGTTGTTGTATGTTGGAATTATTACACAGTATTTCATCCCCGCTTAATGATTCTGTTAATTAATATGAGTATCGCAATTATGAATAATGTGGATAATCACTAAACCAGTTTATTTATTAAATAACCCGTAATTAGAGTTTAAGATTCCTCATTTCTCCGCCAGCCGGCGGATTCATTCGGAATGACACCTCATTTTTTTCAGGGGGGGTGGAACAGAGGAGATTTGCACAGGCAAATCTCCTCTGTTCCACCCTTGCCACCTAAAATACCTTGTCATTCCTCGTCCGCCAACTGGCGGACGAGGAATCTTTATATTATTATTGATTTACGAAATTCATTTTTATAAAAAATCAATCGAAATACTGAATAAGTATCTCCTTGTATCTGCTTTTAATGACCTACGGGTTTATGGAATGACATGTTAATGCTAAACCCACCTCCGGTATAATCTAAATCATGATTATTGAATGTATGTTCAGCACTATCATCAAGAAGAGTGTTTTTAGCATTTGCCAGGTTATAATAGAGTGTAGGTTGCAGGTTAAACGAACCGAATTGCAGGTCAAAGCCAAGCTGAACTCTGTAACCTATAGTATTTCCTTTATATCCCTCAAAACTCATCATGTGATATTGACCACCTCCGCCTAAAAAGAAAGCATTCTTACCTGACATTCCCATTGGAATGAAAAAATCGGCCATGAGGCCTGGTGAAAGGCGGTTAAAGAAATAACTTTGGCTACCACCTGAAACAACAACTTTAGGTCCAAGGGCATATTCAACCAATGGCACGACATCAAACCACTTCGTCTTAAAATTCAGGAATGCTTTTACCTCTTCATATAAGTAAAGTTTGGCATTCTTAGTAGTATTATCTCCTAAATCATTTTTTATGTACTCATTAACACCAACCGGGTTAAAAAAACCGACACCGATACCAATCCCGGGACCGAATGCAAACTTTTTCATATCCTGGGCTTTAGCTGGCTGTGCAACAAAGCAAAATAACATTACGGACCATA
>JBGOXH010000138.1:0-7371 GCA_041479075.1 Bacteroidia bacterium
TGATCGTCGGTATCCAGAATCAGGTCGTTCGGAACATAGGATTCCCCGACCGGTAATTGTTTTTCTATAACCGGATGGCGGCCGTCAGAAATATCCAGGGTTTTAGAATCATCAAGCAAAGGTCTTACGTAATTATTTTCAATTGAAAGAACAGCAAACGACTGAAGGCAATCAAGTTTTCCGATAAGAGATGAATTCAGCTGTATCTGGGGGATGTATTCAAGTGTTGCAAGAACAAGATCGTTGAAGAGATTCGTTTCAAGGTCAAGGATTTTTTCTTCGGCACCAAATATTTTATTTTCATATTCCTTAAGCTCCTCAGTAATATAGCGTTCAGCATTTACCAGCGTCTGTTTCCTTATCCATTCCGGAGGCACCTTGTCCTTATGAGTATTTCTAACTTCGATATAATAACCGAAAACATTATTATAGCTTATCTTGAGAGAGGAAATACCGGTACGTATGCTTTCACGATTCTGGAGATCAGCAAGGTAATCTTTACCGCTATAGAGTATGGTACGCAGTTCATCGAGCTCTGCCGAGACTCCTTTTGCAATTATATTTCCCCGGTTGATCTGAATCGGAGGATCGCTATTAAGATCATGTTCTATTCTGTCAGCCAGCAATTTACATGGATTCAGCTGTTCACCAATTTGTACCAGCGGCGCACACCCGGTGTTGCTGGAGAGTGATTTCAGAGGTTCGATCGCTTTAAAGGCTTTTTTGAGATGAACCATTTCCCTGGGATTGATCCTGTTCACTGCAACTTTTGAAACAAGTCTTTCAAGATCACCTACTTGTCTTAACAATCCTGAAATTTCCTCTCTGAAAGCGCTGTTATTAACAAGAAAATCAACTACATCAAGCCTTTCATTAACCGGTTGAATATCTTTAAGCGGAAGAGATATCCAGCGTTTAAGCAGCCTGCCTCCCATAGGCGATATGGTACGATCCATCACATCAATAAGTGTTTTGGCACCTTCGTAAGGAGAGTAGAACAGTTCAAGGTTTTTTATTGTGAACTTATCCAGCCATACATACCTTTCTTCTTCTATACGTGATAAGCGTGTTATATGTCCGAGCTGATCATGCTGGGTTATGTCGAGATAATAAAGAATGGCTCCGGCAGCTATTACTCCAAAAGAGAGATTGTGTATCCCGAATCCTTTTAATGAGCTGGTTTCGAATTGTTTAAGAAGACGGTCATTGGCAGCTTCGGGGGTAAATATCCAGTCATCGAGCTTGAAGGTATAGAATTTAGTGCCGAAGTTTTCGAGGAAAAGATCCTTTTTTTTCTTTTCAAAAAGAACCTCTTTCGGCTGAAAATTATTCAGCATCTGATCTATATATTCTATAGTACCTTCCGAGACAAGGAACTCGCCGGTGGATATATCCAGAAAAGCCACACCTGCAATTTTTTTATCAATGTGAACTGCAGCCAGGAAATTATTCTCTTTATGATCCAGGACATTTTCATTAAGCAAAACACCAGGTGTTACAAGTTCAGTAATACCTCGTTTGACAATTTTTTTTGCCAGCTTAGGATCTTCAAGCTGTTCGCAAATTGCAACCCTTTGTCCTGCCCTGACAAGTCTTGGAAGATATGTATCGAGGGCGTGGTACGGGAATCCTGCAAGTTCAACAAATGAAGCTGATCCGTTTGCCCTGCGTGTAAGTGTTATTCCCAGAATTTCTGACGCCCTGATTGCATCTTCGCCGAATGTCTCATAGAAATCGCCGACCCTGAAAAGAAGTATGGCATCAGGATGCTTTGCCTTGACGCTGTAATATTGCTTCATCAGCGGAGTTTCAGCATATTTCGGAGATTCAGACATTAACAGAATGTAGTTTTAATAATCAAAGCGTTGTAAACAAAGATACACTTTTATCTTATTTTTTTCTCTGCCTCTCCCCCTCCCGTCCCCCTCTCCCAGGAGAGAGGGGGAAGCCCCTCTCCCGCGACAGCGGGAGGTTTGGGGAGAGGCCTACGGGGAAAAATCATGTTTTTGTGATGCGGTTTTTTTTTAACTTGCAACACTTTTAGAAATGCAAATAATCCTGATGTGATATGAATAAGGTTTTGATTCTTGGCGCGGGGCTGGTCGTAAAGCCAATGGTTGAATTCCTCCTTGAAAACAATTTCAGGCTGATGGTCGCCACTACTACAAAAGAAAAAGCCGACAGAATGATCAAAGGGCATCCCAACGGATCAAGCCTCCGATGGTCGACAGAAGATGCTGATACCCTGGAAAGACTTGTAAATGAATATGATATAACAGTATCTTTTCTGCCTTATAAACATCATGTTACTGTGGCCAAAACCTGTATCAAATGCGGTAAACCTCTTATTACTACCTCTTATGTATCGGCCGAAATGCAGGCACTTGACAAAGCAGCTAAAGAAGCAGGTATAATTATTCTGAATGAGATAGGACTTGATCCGGGTATTGACCATATGACAGCAATGAAGGTTATTGATCATATCCATGGTAAAAAAGGAAAGGTTGAGGAGTTTTATTCTCTTTGCGGTGCTCTTCCTGCACCTGAGGCTGCCAATAATCCTATGAAGTACAAGTTCTCATGGAGCCCTAAAGGAGTTGTTCTGGCAAGTAAAAACAGTGCACTCTATCTGAAAAAGAGTAAAAAAGTCTCAATTGAACCTTTGGATCTGTTTAAAGACAGGTTCAATTATAATTTCCAGGGTGTCGGAAATCTTGAAGTTTATCCGAACAGGGATTCCATTAGTTATTTAGATATCTATGGAATACCTGAAGCTTCAACGATGTACCGCGGGACATTCCGTTACAAAGGCTGGTGTGAGACGCTTGATGCAATGAAAAGTTTTAATATGCTTGATGATACTGTTAAGAATTACAGTGGAATGAGTTATGCCGATTTCCTGGCTGAAAGGGCTGGTATCAGCAGCAAAGACCTTAAAAAGGATGTTGCTGTCAAACTTGGATTGCAAGAACAATCTGATCCTATTGAGTCGTTCGGATTTTTAGGTTTTTTCAGTGACGAAATTCTTAATTATGCTGAGACAACACCTTTCGAAATTACATCCGACAGGATGATAAAAAGAATGTCATTATCTGATAATGAGCGCGATATGGTTGTTATGCAACATATCTTTCTTGCATCATATCCTGACGGGAAGAGAGAGGTTATAAAGTCGTCAATGCTTGATTTCGGATCGCTATCAACCAATACTGCTGTTGCCAGAACGGTTGCTCTCCCGGCAGCTATCGGAGTAAAAATGATTCTCGAAAAGAAAATAAGTCTCAAAGGTGTTTACAGGCCTGTGCTGCCTCAGATCTACATTCCGGTTATCGACGAGTTAAAAAAGCTTGGCATTGAAATGAAGGAAGAGTTCGGGCTGCCTGAAAGTGAGATGATTTCTTAAAGGAATAGACCCCCGGCCCTGACTGTGAACGTCAGGGCCTGCCCCCTAAAGGGGGCTTAACTCTCTGATATTTAGGTAATTCGCTAGATGAATACAAATTTAACCCCCCTTCAGGGGGGGTGTGATGGCTTGTGTGATGGCGGGGGGTCGATTAAATCTAAATAAATTAGCCCCCCTTCAGGGGGGTGCCCCGCCATAGCGGGGCGGGGGGTCAGAGTCATTCAGAATTTTAAATAAAAATCCTTCGTAAGATTTATATATTCTTCTGTAAACTCATGTCTCTTACCACGTTCGATAGTAAGAAATTTCTCTGCAGCTTTTTGCTTATGCCTTGAAAATGTCAGAATTAACCTTCTGATTTCACTTGTAGGCAATGGCTTTATTTTCAATATGTTATTACAATAAAAACCATGCTCCTGTGCTTCAGATATAAGAATA
Organism: Bacteroidia bacterium; assembly: GCA_041479075.1. GTDB lineage: Bacteria > Bacteroidota > Bacteroidia > Bacteroidales > VadinHA17 > LD21. The sequence goes on from JBGOXH010000138.1 coordinate 3,842, forward strand.
TTTCCTTCAGCATAAGGCATTATTATCTGAAATCTTCCGTCTTCACTTAGCAATCGTGAGACACCTTTCAGAAGTTCATTATTATTTAAAGTATCATTATGCCGGACGGCAAATTTTCTTAAATCAGGATTCTTCAAAGAATCTGTAAAATAAGGCGGATTAGTTACTATCAAATCGAATATAAGGGTTCCGGGATTAAAATTTTGCAGGTCAGTATTTTCAACTTTTATCTTATTACTCCATTTGCTGTTTTCCACATTTTTCAAAGCCTGTTCAAATGAGCTGCGATCCGGTTCTATAGCAAATATTTCAGTGTCGCACCTCTGTGCAAGCATTAAAGCTATAAGACCTGTTCCTGTCCCGATATCGAGGATATACTTAACTCCGGCGACATTTGCGCAGGCACCAAGAAGAACCCCGTCTGTTCCAACTTTAAAGGCACATTTGTCCTGGTAAATGGTAAATTGCTTGAAGCTGAAGTAGTTATTAGCCATAGAAAAATCAAAATTTTTTATTCACACCAAGACCAAACAGGGCAAAATCGTATTTAACAGGATCCCGAGGATCGAATTCACGTAACAGAGTTGTCAGCTCTTCCACCGCTTTCCAGTCGTTTATTTCCCTGGCCAGCAGTCCAAGCTTTCTTGCAGTATTTCCTGAATGCAGATCGAGAGGGATATAAAGCATTGAAGGATCAATCCTTTTCCATACTCCAAAATCGACACCCCGGTTATCTTTCCGTACCATCCATCTTAGAAACATGTTAAGTCTTTTACCTGCAGCTCCTTTTTTAATATCTGCAAAGTGTTTTTCTGTTCTCGAAGGATGAGGCAGTGAAAAAAAACAGTTTCGGAGATGTGTTATACCATCCTTCAGAGAGCCGTTGGATTTCATCCCTTCCAGTAGAATATCCTCCATACTGGAGTATGAATCATAAATATTCCTTAGAGCTGTGATGAAATAAATGCAATCTGTTCCGTTAAAAGTTCTGTGAATAAATTTGTTGAATCTTTCAGTCTCCTTTTTATCAGCGTTACGGATAAAATCAAATGGTGTATTATCCATCATTTCAATCAAATGCCGTGCGCTTCTCAGAATAAGGTCTCTTCGTCCCCAGGCTATTGCAGCAACAAGAAATCCTGAAATCTCTTTGTCGCGCAGATCAGAGAAGATGTGAGGAATAGAAACAGGATCGGACTCTATGAAAGATGGATTATTATACTTCAGATATTTCTCTTCGAGAAATTGTTTCATCTCCCTTGCAGGAATGCCTTTGTATGACCTTTTAAGACTCATTTATAATAAGTCCGTCTTTGATCTGAAAGATACGGTCCGACATATTTGCCAGCTGGCGGTCGTGTGTAACAATTACGATGGTTTGTCCGAAAGTATCTCTGAGCTTAAAGAAAAGCTTATGCAGTTCATTTTTATTCTCCGTATCCAGATTCCCGGAAGGTTCATCGGCAAGAATTACAGAAGGATTATTTACCAGTGCTCTGGCAACAGCGACACGCTGCTGCTCGCCTCCGCTGAGCTCTGATGGTTTATGTTCCAGCCTGTCTATAAGACCCAGAAAACCAAGCAATTCGGTTGCTCTTGATTCAGCTTCAGCCTTGCCTTTTCCTGCAATATAAGCAGGGATACAAACATTTTCCAGTGCTGTAAATTCAGGAAGAAGCTGATGGAACTGGAACACAAATCCAATATTATTATTTCGGAAAGAAGCCAGTGCTTTGCCCCTTAATTTGCTTATATCTGAACTATTATAAAAAATCGTGCCGCCGTCAGCTTTATCAAGAGTACCTATTATCTGAAGCAGGGTTGTTTTACCTGCACCGCTTGCACCAACAATTGCTACAACTTCCTTGTCGTTGACTTCAATATTAATTCCTTTAAGGACCTTCAGGTCGCCAAAAGATTTTGTTATTCCTGTGGTTTTAATCATTTTATTCCAGGAGTATAAACAATTCGTATTCTTTGTGCAGCGTAAATCAGATAGCTTTAAGAAATCAGATTTAATTATTTGTCAGTCAGTGTAATCGTACTTAAATTCATCAGCAACCTCGTTCGCATCTTTTTTGATGCTGTCTGAGACTCCATTTACCTCTTTTTTTAAATTATCGGTTGCTTCATTTACATCTTTAGTAATATTATCCGAAATATCTGTAACGTCTTTCCTGATAGAACTGCTGACATCATTTAAATCATTACGGATATCTCTTGTACTTGTTTCAAATTCCTGCTTTATGTCGTCAGTAGCTTTTTTAAACTCGCGCATTCCTTTTGCAAGGCCTTTTACAATTTCCGGAAGCTTATCTGCGCCAAAAAGAAGCAAGGCAACAATAATAATAACAAATATCTCGGGGCCGCTCATAAAATCCTTCTAAATTGAATCATCAATTACAGATGTAAAGTTAGAAAAGTTTAATAATATTCATTAATATTTAGAATGTCGGGGAAAAAAGGAGGGAGTATGACATAACCACCACCTCCCCCCGCCCAAACGGCGGGGTACTCCTCTCCGCTTAAGCGGAGAGAAAGTTAAAATATTATAAATCAACACTTTCCTCCCGCTTTTGGCGGGAGGTGTCACGCCAGAGGCGGGACGGGGTGGTTTTGAGCGTAATTAAAACGGCTTCCCGTATTACTTAGAACATATCAGGCTTTTACAGACACTTTAGCCTCTTCATCTTCATCACCTTTCTTCTTTATTGTATCGTACATCAAGGCTGTTGCTACGAAAACTGATGAATAAACTCCGGTTCCAATCCCAACGAGCAATGCAAACATGAATCCGCGGATCACAGCTCCGCCGAAGATGAACATTGCAACAATTGTCAGAATAACCGTCAGGGTTGTATTGATTGTTCTGCTCAGAGTCGAATTAATAGCCATATTAAGAACTTCTCTTAACGGACGTTTGCGGTATAAGGGGATATATTCTCTCAGCCTGTCAAATACAATTACAGTATCATTGACTGAAAATCCTATTACAGTCAGAATTGCAGCAATAAATGCCTGGTCTATCTCCATAGAGAATGGCATTAATCCCCAGAAGATGGAATAGACGCCGATGACAAGCAGAGTATCATGAACCAGTGACATCACGGCTCCGAAACCATATTGCCAATATCGGAATCTCATAAAAATGTACAGGAATATAAGGACCAGTGCTATCCCGACAGCATAGAAGGCATTTATTTTAATATCAGCAGCGACAACCGGACCGACAGTTTCAGAACTTTTTATGTAATTGTTCTGAAAATCTTCTTTGGAAACATTATCACCCAGAAAACTTTTTAGCCCTTCATACAGTTTAGTATTAACCTCTTCGTCTACTCCGGTTTCATTGATCTTATACTTGGTTGTAATTTTAACCTGATTATCGCTTCCGAAAATAACAACCTGTGGCAATTCACCGAAAGATTGGTTAAGTCTTGCTGCAATATCCTCAGTAACAGCAGGCTTATCAAACCGAACTACAAATGTCCGGCCTCCGGTGAAATCTATACCCGGATTAAGCCCTCTAA
>JBGOXH010000343.1:0-2631 GCA_041479075.1 Bacteroidia bacterium
GGTGTAATTGTATATGTTGAAAAGCTGAAGGCAGGTGCAATTTCAAACGCAGCTGGTTATTATTCGCTGGAATTACCTAAAGGTCAGTATCAGATTGAATATAGAATGGTCGGGTTAAAACCGGTAAAAAGAAATATAATATTATATTCCAACGGAGCATTGGATGTCGGAATGGTTCAAAGCACAAAACAGCTGAATGAGGTAATTGTTTCTGCCAACAAAGAAAACAATGTTAATAATGTAAAAATGGGAATTGAAAAAATCAGCATAAAGATGATGAAACAAATTCCGATGGGAATGGGAGAGGCCGACCTGATTAAGAGTTCATTATTGTTACCAGGCGTCCAATCGGTAGGAGAAGCTTCGAACGGTTTTAATATCCGGGGAGGAAGTATTGATCAAAACCTGATCTTGTTCGATGGCGCACCTATTATAAATCCATCTCATTTTTTTGGTTTTTTCTCTTCTTTCAATTCAGATATAATTGAAGATGTTACACTCTATAAAAGCGGGATCCCGGCTAAGTACGGAGGAAGAGTTTCGTCGGTTATGGATATTTCACTAAAAGAAGGCTCCAGGGAAAAAGTTAATGTTAGCGGGGGCATAAGTCCGTTTACCGGAAGGCTAATGGTTGAAGCACCTGTTTTAAAGAAGAAAAGCTCATTCATACTAAGCGCAAGGACTACTTATTCGGATTGGATACTCGGATTACTGAAAGATAAACGCCTTCAAAAAAGCAATGCAGATTTTAATGATATACAGGGATTGGTAACCTTCGATATTAACTCTAAAAATTCTGTTTCTGTTTCCGGTTATTTAAGTAATGACAGCTTCGACTATTTTGAAGAGTATACTATCAGATATATGAACTTATCATCAACTATTAAGTGGGATCATACTTATAATACTAAGCTCTCTTCACAATTTGCGGGAATATTAAGCAATTACACCTATGAGGTCGACTCAAAACAAGATTCAGCATCTTTTAATTCACTGAATTATAAGCTGAACCAACGCATTTTCAGAGCTGATTTCACATACTTCCCCGTTGAAAAACATAAAGTTGAATTCGGACTTGATGCAACAAATTATTCATTATCTCCGGGCATCCAGAAACCACTCGGTGATTTTTCCGAAACTAAACCAAAATCTCTTGAAAATGAACAAGCCCTTGAACCCTCATTATACTTGAGTGATGAGTTTGAATATTCACCAGAACTTCTGTTTTCAGGAGGCCTCAGATTCACATTATTTACCTCTTTTGGACCTAAAACCAAATATCTCTATTTTTCCAACACATCCAGGTCACCGGAAAATATTTCAGATACTCTCTTTTACAGGAAAGGGCAAATTTTACAAGTCTATCCCGGACTGGAATTCAGGTTTTCATCACGGTTTGTAATAACACCAGATTTATCTGTTAAAGCAGGAATTCAGCGTAATTTTCAATATCTGAACATGATCTCCAATACCACATCAATGTCGCCAACCGATATTTGGAAATTAAGCGATAGCTATATAAAACCTCAAAGAGGAGATCAGTTTTCATTAGGGATATATAAAAACTTCAGAAGCAAAGCTATAGAAACATCCGTTGAAGTTTATTACAAGATATTAAAAAACATCCTTGACTATAAGGGTGGTGCAACCCTGCTCATGAATGATCATCTTGAGACAGATATTCTGAATGGGAAGGGTAAAGCTTACGGGATTGAGCTTATGGTTAAAAAGCAATACGGGATATTAACAGGCTGGATAAGCTATACTTATTCACGGTCATTGCTCAAAGTTGACGGAGTATTTGAAGAAGAGAAAGTTAACGGAGGGAGATATTTCCCGGCAAATTTTGATAAACCTCATGATTTAAAGGTTGTTGCCAATGTCAGATTGTTAAGAAGGTTAAACTTTACAACAAATCTTGTATATGACACCGGCCGTCCTATAACTTATCCGGTCGCTTATTTTGATTTTTATAATGTGGCACGAGTCTTTTATTCCGAAAGAAATGAATTCCGGATACCTGACTATCTAAGGCTCGATTTTTCAGCCACGATGAACGGGAATCTTAAAGTCAATAAGTTAAATCACTCTTCTTTATCTTTTACTATTTATAATGTTCTGGGCCGGCGAAATCCTTATTCCATATATTTTAAAGTTGAGGATGGTACTGTTAAAGGCTATCAGATGTCGATTTTCGGCCAGCCGATAGTTATGCTTACTTATAATTTCCGGATACGGGGAAATGCATCAAACGATTTTTAATATTATGTTCATTTTCATTTTTTTGTCTGACAGCAATGTTGTGCTGATTCCCCGCCTCCATCCCGAATTTTATTCAATCTTCAAATTCACCAGGTCGAGTCTTGTTGCCGTAACCCTGAGAACTTTGATAACAATGTTACCGATACGGATTATATCATTTATTTTGGGAATGCTTCCATGGTAATATAGTATCATACCTGCAAGGGTTTCAAAATCATCTTTTCCGGGCAGATTAAAATGATACTTCTCGTTGAGGTAATCTGTCTCAAGACGACCTGAAAGAATGAACTCATTATCACTTATTACTTTTTCAATAAGCTCGTTTGTGTCATGTTCGTCCTCAATATCACCTACAATCTCCTCAAGGAC
>JBGOXH010000118.1:0-8590 GCA_041479075.1 Bacteroidia bacterium
CTGTTCACCCCGGGTACGGCTTCCTCGCAGAAAACGCCTATTTCGCTCAAAAATGCTTTGACAACAAAATAATATTCATCGGCCCGTCGCCTGATGCAATTTACAAAATGGGAAACAAAACCATAGCCCGCAGGTTAGCCATGCAGAGAGGAATACCGATGGCCATGGGAAGCGAAGGAAATATATCAAATGAAGAAGAAGCCATTGAAATAGCAGATAAGATAGGGTATCCGGTGATTATCAAAGCTGCTTCAGGAGGCGGTGGAAGAGGAATGAGAATTGTCCGCAAATCTGAAGAAATGGAAAAAATGTTTTCCATTGCCATTAAAGAAGCTGAAAAGGCTTTTAATGACCCTTCAGTATTTATTGAGAAATATATCGAAAACCCAAAACATATTGAATTTCAGATACTTGGTGATACTAAGGGAAATGTTATTCATCTGGGCGAAAGAGAGTGTTCAATTCAGAGGAAGCATCAAAAGCTTCTTGAGGAAGCCCCCTCCTGTGCTCTTGATAAAAAGTTAAGAAAAGAGATGGGCAGGATGGCTGTTGAGATAGCCAAAACTGTTAATTACACATCAGCAGGGACAGTGGAGTTTCTTCTTGATTCAGCTAAAAACTTCTATTTCATGGAGATGAATACCAGGATCCAGGTTGAGCATCCAGTTACCGAGATTGTTACAGGTATTGATCTCATTGAGCAACAGATCAGGATCGCCAATGGTGAAGCTTTGAAATTCAACCAGGATGATATTAAGATTAATGGCTGGGCAATCGAATGCAGGATTAATGCTGAAAATGTACAGGCAGGTTTTGCTCCGGACCCGGGCAAGATTGAGAATCTGACTATGCCTTCAGAACCGTACGTGAGAGTGGATACCGGAATCCAGGCAGGATCATCAATTGTTGCAAATTATGATTCAATGATCGCAAAACTTATTATCAGTGGAAAGGATCGCAAAGAAGCTATCAAGAATTGTAAAATGGCACTCGATAAAGTCTGGATAAAAGGTACTAAAACAACACTTCCATTTTTCAGGATGCTTGTCCGCAATCAAAAATTCCAGAACGGTTCCTTTACAACTGCTTTTATTGAAAAAGATCTTGACAAATATTATTTCAAAAGTGAATATGAGGAAATGCTTGCTGCCTGGCTTGCAACAAAATTATTTGCAGAGGAATATCTTCAGGCAGACAGTATCAGTATGAATTTTGAGAATGGAAAAGATATGAGTCCATGGCTGTTGAATAAGAGAATTAATCAGTTTTAAATCAGCCGGTTAACAAATATGAACAGTAAGCTCAAAATCGACAAGCTTTTTGCTCTTTCATCTGAAGGCAGAAAATTCAGCTTTCCCCTGCCGTTGAAAAACAAGATTAAAATCGGTAAGCGGGAATATATAGTTCAGCTGAAAGCTGATGAAATTTTTGGCACCTATATTTTATGGAAGAACAGGAAATATCCTGTTGAGATTGTCAGATCGCGCCAGAATAAATATGAAATACTTTTTAATGATATCAGCTATACATTCACAGTAGAGACGCCATTTTCGCTTCAAAGGATGAAAGTTCTGAATTCCAAGAAAGGCAAAGTCGAGCAGGAATCTGTTAAGGCTCCGATGCCAGGTAAAATTATTGATGTGCTGGTTCGGGAAGGTTCAACTGTTCTGCGTGGTGAACCGGTGGTTATACTTGAAGCGATGAAAATGCAGAATGAGATTCAATCACCAGTAAACGGAAGAGTTATCAAAGTCTCAGCAAAGGCGAATGACAATGTGATGAAGGATGATGTGATGGTGGAGATTAAGGTAGAATAAAACAACCTCATCCCCCAACCCCTTCTCCCAAGAGAGAAGGGGAGCAATTAGCTGCCATATAATATATTAAGCCCCTCTCCCGCTTCGGCGGGAGGTTTGGGGAGAGGCGGTTATTTTACAGGTACCTGTTTCAGTGTCTCACAAAGAAAATCATAGAACATCTGAACCGATGGAATATTAACTTTTTCATCCGGAGAATGCGGGAATCTTATAGTTGGTCCAAACGATATCATATCGAGTTTCGGATAAACGCCACCCATAAGTCCGCATTCCAGTCCCGCATGTATAGCTTTTATTTCAGGAGTCTTGCCGAATTTTTTCTTATAAACCCCGCTCATTGTTTTAAGTATCGGAGATTCCATGTTAGGTTTCCATCCCGGATAACTTCCGGTTAATGCGACTTTAGCATTAATGAGATGAAATATTGCTGCAATCTTCCATGCTGTTGCCAGCTTTGAAGAATCGACAGAGCTGCGTGTAAGGTTATGAGCCTCGAATTTACCATTAATACATCTTACAATTGCAAGGTTATTTGAAGTCTCAACAAGACCTTTCATTGCCTGGCTCATACGCTGAATACCATTTGGACATACAAAAATGGCACGGATAATTTTAAACTGGTCATCTTTGCTCATGACCATTGCAGGGACATCGACCTTTTTGCAGGTAAACGAAAGAGTTGGCTCTGTTTCTGCGAATTCGGCTTTATACACTTTTTCATATCCCTTAACAAATTTTTCAAATGCTTTTGCTTTGGAGCCCGGAACGAGAAGAACAGAATATGATTCCCTGGGTATTGCATTTCGAAGGTCTCCTCCTGCAGCTTCAGCAAGTCTGATTCCGAAATCAGCTTCAGCCTGCACAAGGAATCTGAACATGATCTTGTTCGAGTTTGCTCTTCCAAGAGCTATGTCAACTCCTGAATGGCCTCCTTTCAGGCCTTTTGCCACAATCCGGTAAGCAGCCATGCCTCTTGGTGATTTTTCCTCTGTATATTTTTTTGTAGCGCTCACATCGATTCCTCCGGCACATCCGACATAAAGCTCACCTTCATCTTCTGAGTCGAGATTCATAAGAATATCGCCTTTTAAAAAGCCTGATTTCAATCCAAATGCACCGGTAATTCCTGTCTCCTCGTCAATAGTAAAAAGTGCTTCTACCGGCCCATGTATCAGATCTTTTGATGCCAGAACCGTAAGAGTGGCTGCAACGCCTATCCCGTTGTCTGATCCAAGTGTTGTGCCGTTTGCTTTTACCCACTCGCCCTCAATTAAGGTCTGGATAGGATCCTTTTCAAAATCATGTTTTTTATCACTGTTTTTCTGTGGTACCATATCGAGGTGAGTTTGTAAAATCACCCCTTTGCGTTTTTCCATTCCTTTTGCTGCAGGTTTTCTGATGATCACATTACCTACCTTATCGACAACAGTTTCGAGCTTATGCTCTTTGCCGAATCTTACTATAAAATCAGCAAGCTTTTGTTCCTTTTTTGAAGGATGTGGAATTTGAGTTATTTCATAGAAGAAATTCCAGAGCTGTTTTGGTTCAAGTTTGCGTATGTCGCTCATATTCAATTGATATTTAATTTAAGTTGAAGAATCAGCAAAAATAGTACAATTTGAAGATAAAAAAAGTGATTAATCATAGAAAAATTCTAAAAAAGCAATCAGCATGTTTTTATATGCATATTGTTGAAAATATAGCGATAACTTAACGTCTGTATCATTTTGAAATATGTCACAGTTTAATTATTTTTGCGGCACCTGAAATGATCTTAATAAACGTAATCAAATAGAAATGAGCATATTATCATTTCGTCATAAAAATCTGATAGGTCCCAATAATACATTTACTAAATCTGAAAGATGACATTCCTGTATGTAATTATAGGCCTAGTTCTGGCATTTGATTTCATAAATGGATTTCACGATTCTGCAAATTCTATAGCATGTGTTGTATCCACAAAAGTACTGTCTCCATTTGCGGCTGTTTCAATGGCAGCCTTCTTTAATTTTATTGCCTTTCTGATTTTTCCTCTGGCAGTTGCCAAAACAATGGGTAAAGGTGTTATTGATCCCGGAGTTATTAATCTGAATGTAATTGGCGGAGCGCTTATTGCTGCAATTACCTGGAATTTAATAACATGGTGGTGGGGTTTTCCATCAAGCTCATCTCATACGCTTGTGGGTGGACTGGTCGGTGCGGCAGTAGCGAGTTCAGGTTTTGGATCTGTTAATTCTGCAGGAGTCATTAAAATTGTTTCATTTATTTTCATAGCTCCAATCCTTGGATTTGTTTTTTCTTTCTTTCTTTCCTCAGCAATAATGTGGCTTTTTCGCAAGACACCTCCATTCTCAGTTGATAAATGGTTCCGGCGATTACAAGTAGTATCAGCATCAGCATTCAGTCTTGGCCACGGAGCAAATGACGCTCAAAAATCGATGGGAATTATCTGGGTAGCATTGATAATAAAAGGTCTTGTTACAAATGATGCAAAAGTACCGCCAATCTGGGTTGTTCTCTCATGCCAGGCTGCAATCGCTCTTGGTACACTTTTCGGGGGATGGAGAATAGTAAAAACAATGGGACAGAGAATTACAAAGCTCAAACCTTTTGAAGGGTTCTGTTCCGAAACTGCAGGAGCCATAACTATTTTTGCAGCAACTCACTGGGGAATTCCTGTAAGTACAACTCATACCATTACAGGTGCAATTATGGGTGTTGGCGCCCGTAAAGGAGCATCAGCAGTGAAATGGGGAGTTACAAGAAAAATATTCTGGGCATGGATATTTACAATCCCGATATCCGGGATTATTGGTGCAGTAATGTATCTTTTCTTTAACTGGGTAAATTAATAAAGACAAATCTTAAAAGCTGAAATATGAATATTGATAAAATTCTTAAATTTTTTGTTCCCAAGGATCACTCTTTTTATCCGCTTTTTGAAGAGGATGCAAAGAACCTGGTTAAAGCTACAGAGCTTCTAAGACAGTTAATGTCGAGTTCCGAAATTGAAAATCATGAAAGGATCTATAAGGAGATCAAGGATGTTGAACACATCGGTGATCAGATTACGGATAAAACTTACTTGCAATTGAACAAATCATTCATTACTCCATTCGACAGGGAAGATATTCATGAGCTTATTGCCCATATTGATGATGTTGTTGATTCGATTAACGGCGTAAGCAGAAGGATTTGCCTGTACAAACCCAAGCATCTGATGCCTGTCTATAAAGAAATGTCTGAAATGATTTATGAAGCGGCTAAGGAAATTGAAATAGGCATTCATTGCCTGAATGACGCAGCAGCAAATAAGGATGAAATTTCCAAAGCTTGCAGTAATGTAACACGTATTGAGCATAAAGCTGACGAATATTATTATGTAGCAGTTGCAGAACTATTTGATAAAGAGAAAGATGCAGCCGAACTGCTTAAAAATAACAAGATACTTGAAATCCTTGAAAGATGTGTGGATGAAGAAGAGGATGTTACCGACACTATCAAGGCGATACTTATCAAGATGGCATAGAAGAGCGGTATGCGGTGTGCGGCGCCAGGTACGAGGCACTCCAGTTATATTCCGGCGGACGGATGCCGGAAACTGTAAACCGGTTATTTACTTCTTATCATCGTCAACACCATCTTAAATTTTTCAACAGCTTTTACAGCATGTGATATATTTGCAGGCATTATAATAGTCTGACCCGCATCAAGAAAGTGTGTCTTCCCTCCTATTATTATTTCTCCTTTGCCGTCAACTACCTGTATCATAGCATCGAACGGAGCTGTATGCTCGCTTAATGCTTCACCTTTTGCAAATGAAAACAGAGAAATATTACCTGTCTCTTTTTTAAGAACAGTCTTGCTGACGATGCCTCCTTCAGAATATTCTATTGAATCATTGAAACTGAATATTTTGGACTTTTCAAATTCGTTCGATTCCATATCTATATTGTTAATTATTTAACAGATAAACATTATGAATTCAATAATGTTTTGATACACTTAAAAATAAAATTTTAAAACTTAAAGAAACAACCGCAAAGACCTCAAAGGATTTAAAACCAAAGGACGCAAAGAGATCAGTAAATGGTTTTGTCTTTGCGTCCTTTGCGGATTTCACCCTCGGATCCGCCGACTGGCGGAATAGAGGGCTTCGCGTACTTTGCGGTTTTATTTTTTAATATTTGGCAGCTCCAGTCCGTAGCCCTTCTTTTTGTCTTCAGCTTTTAACAGGAAGGCAAAGAGAAGAGCGAGCAACCCGAGACCTGTGAATATCATCATCGGACGTGTATAATTGTAATGTGAAAATACATTACTGAATTTTGATATCTTCTGTCCATCATTGGTCACAAAATTCACAACCTTATTATCGCCAATATAATAATCGATTACTTTCAATTCTCCTTTTTTAGCAGCCTTTTTCAGAGATTTAGTAGTTATATAAGTGGAGCTGATTGTATCGTTTGCTGAAGTAACAACTGCCGTAATCATGCCACGTTTAACAGCTTTTTTAAGGTTCTTTTTGGTCATTACTTCCGCATTGATTTTATCGTTTGCTTTAGTTATAACTGCAGTAATCTTACCATCCGTGTTTTTGATGAATTGTGTGATTTTCAGGTCAACATCCTTTCTGCTGATTGCACCAACTTCGGTCACAGGATAAAGCTTCTGATCTGCTGCAACAACCTGCGTTATTTGCGGACCCTGAGTAGTTACCAGACCGGTTCCTGCAATTGCGAAGTAACCAAGGAAGCACCACTTATTCAGCACCCAGCCTATGAGAGCAGGCACACCCATTAATCCCCAGTTCTGCACCCAGAAAACAAGGGCATACGCTGTACCAAGCTGGTTTTCAGGAATAATCTTGGGCACAGAAGGCCACATTGCAGAAGGCACCAGTGAAAATCCAATTCCCAGGACAAGAATAAGCAATATTGCAATTGACCAGTGATGGAGGAATGGAATCGAAAACATAATATGCACGAAGATCAAAAGGATAGCTCCCAATATCATGATTGATGCACCCTTTCCTTTTCTGTCGTACATATTACCGAATAATGGAGTAAGCAATATCGTTCCGAAAGGCAACAGGGCAGGTATAAGACCGGCCCAGTCTTCGTTGATATGAAATTTGCAGACCATCAGATCTGTAGCATATTTCAGGAAGGGGAAAACGGCTGAATAGAACAGAACACAGAGTATTGCAATATACCACCATCCTTTATTCGTAATTATTTTCAGTATATCGCGGACACGAAAAGCTTCTTCAGGCTCCCCTGGATTTTCTGCATCACTTGCAGCAGCAATTGATGCATCAAGCTTTTTATCCATGAATGTATACATGATAAATGATATCAGCCCGATGCACAGCATTATAAGGCAGACAAGGATCGGAGCGGATACTGTATTAAAAGCTTTAGCAATTGGGAGTGATGTTGAAAGAGCGAGGGCGGTTCCCAGTCTGGCGGTTGCCATTTCGAGTCCCATTGCCAAAGCCATCTCTTTGCCTTTGAACCATTTTACTATAATTTTTGATACTGTTATACCAGCTGTCTCAACTCCAACGCCAAAGATTGCAAAACCCAGTCCTGCCATAAGTACTTGAGCATTTACATCCCAGAACAGCACGTGCCATGTCTGGCCATCAAGCATATGAGTCGATACTGCCCAATATTTTATGAAGGTTCCTCCAACCATTATCGATGCGGCTGTAAGTCCAGTGAAACGAACTCCCATTTTATCGAGTATTATGCCTCCGATGATCAGCATTAAAAGAAATACATTGAACCAACCGTAGGCACTGGTGAAGAATCCGAACTGAGAACTATTCCAGTGCAGCTGCCCTTCGAGCAGACCTTTCAAAGGAGCCATAACATCGGTAAGGTAGTAACCGCATAACATTGTAAAAGCTACTACGGCCAGAGCAGTCCATCGAGCTGTCTTGGAATCACGCAGGGTTTTTCTTATTGTTTCCATAAAAATGATTTAGTGAAATTCTAAGTGCGGTAAATGTAAAAAATAAATTGAATGTAATCCCTCGGTTATATCACAATTATGAACTAAACTTTGGCTCAATTGTTGTTATTGACAAATTATATCTGACAAAACCCATTGTCAAAAGATTTTATATTTTTGCATAAATTTACATATCGAAATATCTATATATGAAAAGGATACTATTTACATCTATCTTAATTCTTACAACTCGTTTTGCATTTTCTCAAAACACCGAATATATTGAGAGTGTTAAATGGTATACGATACAGGAAGCAGATAAGCTGATAAAGCAGTCCCCTCGTCCTCTATTTATTGATACTTACACTGATTGGTGCGGATGGTGTAAAAAAATGGACAATGAGACTTTTACAAATTCAGTCATTGTCGATATTCTGAATAACAAATTTTATCCTGTTAAATTTAATGCTGAAGCAAAAGAACAAATAACGTTCTTTGGACAAGTATATAACAATGACGGAAAGTATGGCAAAGCACATCAGCTTGCAGTAGCATTGCTGCAGGGACAGCTCTCATATCCAACTGTCGTTTTTCTGAACCAGCGAAACGGCAAATTTGAAGCTTCACCGGTACCAGGGTTCAGGGTTGCTAAAGATATGGAAGTTCTATTGAACTACTTTGCAGACAATGCATATCAGACGAAAAGCTGGGATGAGTTTCAGAAGAGTTTTGTTGGGAAGATTAAATAGTTGCTTGTTACTTGTTGCTTGTTGCTGGTTAATGGGGTGCAATACAAATACACAATACACAAC
>JBGOXH010000241.1:0-4437 GCA_041479075.1 Bacteroidia bacterium
ACATAGTCTCCTTTTTTCAGTATTCGGCCGACAGTTTCTGAAGCCTTGAGCACCGGTCCAAGATCAGGAAGGTTATAGATATTCGTAGGTGTGGGAACCGCAATAATATGAAAAGATGCCTCCTTCAGATCTTTTGGATCGCTGGTAAAATGGATATCCGTATTTTTAAATGCATCTGCCGTGAGCTCATTGCTGGGGTCGATACCCTTTTTCATCAGTTCCACCCTATTGGGTTTGATGTCGAAACCTATAACTTTTATTTTTTTTGCAAATTCAAGTGCTATAGGCAACCCGACATATCCAAGACCAATAACTGAGAGTTTTGTTTCTTTGTTTATCAGTTTTTTAAACATGTTTAATTGTTTTTAAAATTGGATGATAATTCCCGGTAAGGCCTTCAGGTTTTGAATTCCTGATAGTATAAGCTATTTCAACTGATTGGCGGACATCTTTTAATATAAAACCTTTGCCTGCGAGTATCTCTTTATATGTAAGAGTATGTAAATCAGAGAATCCTTCACTATATTCTATTTCTTCCCCGTCAATAATAATTGATCGGTAGGTTCTCTGTCCTTTCTCAATAGCCGTTGAGGGGAGATCATTATGATCAAGGCTGAGGAACCATCTTACCCTTGCATTTTCAAGTTCAAGATAACCAGCTGCCTTATTTGGCTGAGACAAATGAACAATATTCTTTTTAGCATCACCAAAGATCCAGCTAAGCATATCAAAAAAATGGATACCGATATTAGTTGCCACACCTCCAGACTTCTGAACATCGCCCTTCCATGAAATGAAATACCAGTTACCTCGGCTCGTAATATACGTCAGATCAATATCGTAGATTTTATTTTTAGGGCCATTTTTAATTTTATTTTTAAGTTCAATTATTCTGGGGTGAAGACGCGTCTGAAGAACAGTAAAAATCTTGTGACCGGTCTCATTTTCAATTTCCTGCAAAGCATCGACATTCCATGGATTGAGCACAATCGGCTTTTCGCAGATTGCCTCAGCATGATGTCGCAAGGCAAATCTGATATGTGAATCGTGAAGATAATTGGGAGAACAAATGCTTACATAATCAATTTTTGTCCCTGTTCTTTTCAGCTTATCGAAATGTCTGTCGAAACGCTCAAACTCGACAAAAAAATCGCTATGCGGAAAATAACTGTCGATAAGTCCGACGCTGTCAAACCTGTCGAGGCTTGCAAGCAGATTATTGCCGGTATCTTTTATTGCTTTGAGATGACGGACAGCAATATATCCTGCCACACCTATCAATCCGAAATTTTTGGGAGCTGAGTCCATTGTCGCTGTTATTGGAAGAGTAAAACTACTAAATTATTTTAGAAACGTTGCCTTTCTCAAGACGGTATCTCTCCTCGCTTTCAGGACAAACAGCATATCCTTTTTTATCGAAAATCAGCTTTTGTCCATATTCGCTCATCCATCCAGTCTGACGTGCCGGATTACCAACAACAAGCGCATAGGGTTTAACATCTTTTGTCACCACGGCCCCTGCTCCGACAAATGCATATCTGCCAATTATATTGCCGCAAATAATAGTTGAGTTGGCGCCAACTGAAGCACCTTTTTCGACAATAGTGGTTTCATAATTATCGCGGCGGATAATCTGGCTGCGTGGGTTGATCACATTTGTAAATACCATTGAAGGTCCAAGAAATACGTCATCATCACAAATGACGCCGGTATAAATTGATACATTATTCTGAACCTTAACATTTTTCCCAAGCTTAACACCAGGGGAAACAACAACATTCTGACCGATATTGCAATTTTCTCCAATTTCTGCACCTGTCATAATATGACTGAAGTACCAGATCTTAGTTCCTTTTCCGATCTTACAGCCCTCGTCAATTACAGCTGTCTCGTGCGCAAAATAATCACTTTCCATATTTATTATTTTTCGAAGAATTTTAAAACATTAAGTGCAATATAGTCAAGCTGTTCCTGGTCCATGTCGGGATGAATCGGCATAGAAAGAACCTCTTTGCATAACTGTGATGTGACAGGAAAATCATCTTCATTATATTTCAGAAAACGATATGCATCCTGGATATGCAAAGGTCCGGGGTAATAGATCATTGAAGGGATCTTTGCAGATTCAAGAAATTTTTTCAGATCATCCCGTCTTCCGTTTTTTACTCTTATTGTGTACTGGTGAAAGATATGGGATGAATAACCTGCTCTTTCAGGAAGAATAATTGAGGAACATCCTGAAAATGCCTCATCATAAAAATCTGCAACAGCCCTCCTTGCAGAATTGAACTGATCGAGATATTTAAGCTTTACATTAAGAATTGCTGCCTGCAGGGTGTCTAGTCGTGAATTAACTCCAATATCGTTATAATGATATTTTACCATCATGCCATGATTGGCAATGCTTCTGAGCTTTTTTGCAAGTTCATCATCATTTGTAAACATGGCTCCGCCGTCACCATAACAGGCAAGATTTTTTGAAGGGAAAAATGAAGTTGTGCCAATGGTCCCAATTGTTCCGGCTTTCTTTTCTGTCCCGTCTGAAAAGATAAAATCTGTACCTGTAGCCTGGGCAGCATCTTCTATAACAAAAATGTTATTCTCTTTCGCGAGCTTCATAATTGGTTCCATATCAGCACATTGGCCAAAGAGATGAACAGGGACAATAGCTTTTGTCCGGGGAGTAATAGCTCTTTTTATTGCATCGGCCGATATATTATAAGTATCCGGATCAGGATCCACGATAACCAGTTTCAAGCCAAGAAGAACAACAACTTCGACTGTTGAAATAAATGTAAAATTTGTTGTAATGATCTCATCGCCGGGTTTAAGCTTGAGTGCCATCATTGCAATCTGAAGGGCATCTGTACCATTAGCGCATGATATAACGTGTTTAACATCCAGATATTTCTGAAGAGCTTCTTCGAACAACCTAACCTCAGGACCTTTAATGAATGCAGTAGAATTGAGTACAGATTTTATTGCAGTATCAATTTCGGTCCCCAGTTTTTCATACTGAGCCTTTAGGTCAACCATCTGAATATCTCTCATCAAAAGCAGAATTATTGGAACTACGAAGATAATATTTTTTTCCATTTAACCCATCCCCCAACCCCTTCCCTTAAGTCTAAGGGAAGGGGAGCAATTAACTGACCATTAAATTTTTAAGTCCCTTTCCTTACATTTAAGGGAAGGGATTTAGGGAAGGGTTGAACCAAGAAAAAAGATAAATAAAAGGAAAATAAGACCATAGATGAATTGAACATCATTAATTATTTTAAATATTTTCCAAAGTTTTTCTTATTTTTGTATTGAAAGTTAAATCAAAATGGATATTACAGCTTTCATACGGGAATTACTATTCAACCACGATTGCGTTATTTTACCGGGGTTTGGAGGCTTTATCGGTAATTATACACCAGCCCGTATTGACAAAACTACATCAACTTTTTATCCTCCTGTAAAACAAATATCCTTTAATAGAAACCTTAATCATAATGACGGTCTGCTGGTTGGAAGGCTCTCTGAACATTCAAAAGTGAACTACGGCGATGCAAGAAATATTGTGGAGGAGTTTGTTGCGGGACTACGCAAAAAGCTTGAAAGAGGCGAAAAGGTTGTTTTTGACAATATAGGCAGTTTTATAAATAACCAGGAAGGAAACGTTCAGTTTGAACCCGACCGGAATGTAAATTATCATCTCGATTCTTACGGACTGGAATCGTTCCAGTTTTCACCTCTTGAGGTTTATGATGTAAGAAAACGCATTGTAAGGCATATTGATAAAAGCAGTATTAAGCGCACTTCTATAAGAAAAGTGCTCTGGAGCGCAGCTGTAATTGTTCCGCTTCTTGCTGTGATGGTAATTGTTCCTTTCAAGACAGATATTTTCAAATCAAAAGTTGAAGCAACAACATTGAATCCTCTGGCAACAGCTGAATTTGAAAACAATAAGAAAGCAGTAGATGAAAATATTACTGCAGAACCTCCTAAAAAAGAAGAAAATACCGTACAACAAGCTGCTCCGGAAGCTGTTTCACCAGTAACAGAGAATAATTATTGTCTGATTATCGGCAGTTTCAAATTTAAAGAGAACGCAGAGGCCCAGGCCGGCATATTAAAAAATGAAGGCTTTACTCCGGAGATAATAAATGCTCCAAATGGTTTTTACAGAGTAAGCGCTCTGAGATGCCAGGACATGAACACTGCACTGCTTAAGAAAGGTAGTCTGGGGAAAAAATTCCCGGGAATCTGGGTGAAGAAAATATAACCTCTCACCCCCCCCAGGAGGGCTATTCTTTATACACAAGTATTACAACTTTTAATAAAGGGATCCGATATAATGGAAGGAGATTCCTCATTCATCCTCCTGCGTCGGATTCATTCGGAATGACAGGTCATTTTGTTATGGACGGGGGAAGAAGCGGCGATTCGAAA